>NZ_JALIHH010000060.1:0-42590 GCF_022869435.1 Aeromonas sp. LsrichE-8G | reverse complement strand
AGTTGGACAAACAGGCAGAGCAGTTCAAGTTACCCGCCCGCCGAGAACGAAGTTACCCAAGGTGCATCAAAGCCAAACCACAGAAGTATGCGACGAGAAAACCTAGTAAAAACAATGCCAGTCAGGCTTAACTGACTGGCATTAGGCCCTCGGCCCCATTTTTCATCACGGCAGATCAGTTGCAGCTCGCCGCGCCCTGATCGACCCAGACGGCGGCCTTGCCGGGCTCATCGCCCTTGGTCCAGTACTGGGCCTTCCACTTGCGGCCGTTGTGGCTGGTGACATCACCGCCGTTGTAGACCACTCCGGCATCCCAACCCAGTTGCACCTGGCTCACCAGTTTCCACTGATCGGCGGTGCGGCTCGGCTCGTTGCCCTGGGTCCAATACTTGGCCTGCCACACCAGTTGCTTGTGGCTCACCTTGTCATTGGTGTTGTAGACGGTACCTGCACTCCAGGCCGGATGGTTGGCCGCATCCGGATCGCTGGCCTCGCAGCCACCACCTGTACTGGCCGGCTTGACGGTCAGGCGGGTAACGGCTGTGGCATCCAGCGCCCCGTCGGTGACCACCAGGGTCAGATCGTAGGCCGTATCACTGGTCACGTTCGAACCCGTTACCACCAGGGTCGCGCTGTCCAGACCGGTGGCGCTGAGCCCGGCCGGCACTGTCCACTGATAGCTCAGGGCATCACCATTGGGATCGGAAGCGGTGGCCTTGATGCTCACCTGCTTGCCGGCCTCGACGGTCGCACTGGCCGGTACGCTGACCACGGGGGGCAGGTTCGGCTGCGGCGCCTTGTTGGTGACCACCACCTGATCCTTGGCCGAGAGCCCCTGATCGTCGGTCACGGTCAGCTCGAACACCAGATTGATGTCGCTGCTGACGGCATCCAGTACCACACGGGCCTTGGCCTGGGTGGCATCCAGCAGGCTGGCCTGGGGTCCGGAGACCTGTTTCCAGCTGTAGGTCAGCGCCCCGTTTTCCGGATCGTGGGAGGCACTGCCGTTGAGGGTCACCTCGGCCGGGCCGGTGGCACTCAGATCGCTGCCGGCATTGGCAACCGGCGGCTTGTTGACCGGCGGCAGCGTACCCTCGCCGTGGCCCAGCCCCTCGTGCATGGCGTTGAGGATGTCGCCGTTGTCCGCATCAATTTCCCAGGCGAACAGACCGCCGAGCTGGTTCGCCAGCACGTACTGCCCCTTGGCCTTGACCGAGCGGTCGTTGTCGAAGGTAATGAGGTCGCCACTGCTGGCCTTGAAGACATAGGGGGCCTCGGCCGACTCGTCATAGCCCTGCTCCCAGCCTGCGCCCATGCGGTTGTTGACGATGTCGCGGTAATCCACTACGCCATTTTCCCAGGTACCGCTCACCGGTCCGGTAGCGGTGCCGGTGAAGGGGTTGCCGGCCTGGTAGTTCTTCACTCCGGTCCAGCCACGGCCATACATGGCCGCCCCCACCACAATCTTGCCCGGTGTCACCCCCTGACCCAGCAGCGCCTTGACGCCCTTGTCGGTGGTGTACTTGGTGGCCGGATCCCAGCTGGAGGCAAAGAGGTTGGTCTGGTGGGCCAGATTCGTCAGGTCGAAGGCGCCGCTGAAGTCGTAGCTCATCAGGAAGATGTGGTCCATGTACTGCTGGGCCGCCTGATAATCCACCTTGGCAATCTTGTCACCGCCGGCGCTGATGGCCGAGGTCAGCTCATACTGGCGGCCGGTCTCGGCTTCCAGTTCATCGAGCATGGCTCGCAACTCCTTCATCAGCACCACATAGGTGGCACCGTCATTCGGGCCGCCCAGGCTGGGGTTGGCCCCCTGTCCGCCCGGGAACTCCCAGTCGATGTCCACGCCGTCGAAGAATTTCCAGGTCTGCAGGAACTCTTTGACCGAGGCGACGAAGGTATCGCGCTTGGTCTTGTCACCCAGGAAATAGAAGGGATCGGAGAGGGTCCATCCGCCGACAGACGGCAGGATCTTAAGGTCCGGGTGGGCCTGTTTGAGAGCCATCAGGTTGCCGAAGTTGCCCTTGTAGGGCTCATCCCAGGCGCTGAGGTTGCCTTGGGACATCTGGATCGCCGCCCAGGGATCATGGATGGAGACCTTGAAGTCTTCGCGGCCCGCACAGGAGCGCTGCAACGCCTCGAAGCTGCCGGAGATCTCTTTGAGGCTGTCGTTGATGCCGTTGCCACCGCAGATGGGGGTGAAGCCGTAGAGGATATGGGTCAGGTTCTGGGCCGGGATCTTGTCCACGGTGAACTTGCGACCATAGACCCCCCACTCCACGTAGTAGGCCCCCACCACCTTGCCGGACTTGTTGGCGTAGGGCTTGTTGTTCTCCTTGAGGGGCGCATTGAGCGGCGCCAGGTGGCTGCCGTCGGTATCGGCGACCATCAGCTCCTTCTTGTCGGAGAGGGTGCAGCCATCGGCGTTGCACAGGGCCACCTGCATCTGGTAACGCCCCCCCTTGGTGACCTTGAAGTTGGCGGTACCCGCGGCGGAGGCCGGGCCTGACCACACCTCCTTGCCGTCGAGCAGTACCTTGGCGGTCTGTCCGACGTCACCGGACCAGAGGTTCCAGGTCACGCTGACGGGAGCGCCATCCTTGTGGACGGTCACCAGCTGGTTGTAGGCCGAAGCGGCCTGATTGACTTCAACGATGGCAAACTTGGTGGGGCCGGAGCCAATGGTGGGTTTGCCCGGGGCAGCGGCGAAGGCGGAGGTAGTGCAAAGCCCCCCGACCAGAAGCGCCAGCAGGGAAAGTTTTGGACTTAACATATTTGAACTTCCTTATTTCGTTATTGGAATTAACAACGAAAAAGGCAACGCAACCTGCCAGGTAACGCAGACAACATCGCAACCATGGCTTGGCCCATGGACGATACAACCTGTGGTGGCCCCGCTATCCTAGGTACGCAGACCCTTAGACCGGAAGCTTTGCGTCCCGGACTTTCATCCGGTTTGCCTTTTTGCACAACTTGATTTGCGACAAAAATAATCGCCGAATGACTATAGAGGAGAGTCGCCCGGGTGCCACCTGCCAAAAGTGACACCCAACAAGACTCAATTATCACCAAATCCGGAAAATGGCGACGAAATAGGCATCATCATCGTCGATCATGGCGCCTGGATGGCATCAAAAAAATGTTCAGCCAATGCTCGATTCTGTGAGACCAGTCACTGAACCGGCATCAGCAGGCTGTTCATCAGGGCGCGCAGCTTGAGAGGTTTGACCGGTTTGCTCACGTAGCCAAAGCCGTGCTCACGGATCTGTGCCTGCAACTCGCTCTTGCGATCCGCACTGATGATGATGCCGCCGATACCGTTGCCGTGGGCCAGCCTGATCATGTGCAGCGCCTGCAACCCGGTCTTGCCGTCATCCAGGTGATAATCCGACAGCACCAGCGCAGGCAGGAAGCCGCCGCCGATGATCTCTTCCGCCTGCTCCTGGCTCTGGGCACAGCGCACCTCGCAGCCCCAGCGTCCCAGCAGCGAGGCCATGGCGATGAGGATATCCTCCTCGTTGTCGATGCAGAGGATCCTGACCCCTTCCAGCTGGCTGTCCCGCAGGGCCGGGGTCGTCACCTGGCTGGGGATGACGGGCCGGGTCGCGAGGTTCAGGGTGATGGCAAAAACGGACCCCGCTCCGGGCCAGCTGCGCAGGGAGAGCTGATGACCCAGCACCAGCGAGATGCCGCGGGCAATGGCGAGCCCGAGGCCAAGCCCCTGCTCCCTGGCGGTGCGGGAGTGATCGAGGCGGGAAAACTCGTCGAAGATCGCCTCCTGCTTGCCCTCCGGGATACCGGGGCCGTTATCCCACACCTCGATGCGCACCTTCTCCCCCATGCGGCGACAGCCGAGCAGCACCCGACCGCCGGGGTTGTAGCGAAATGCGTTGGTGAGGAAGTTCTGCAACACCCGCCGCAGCAAGCGCACATCGCTGTAGACCGCAAGGCGGCTCTCCACCACGGAGAACTGGATCCCACCGGCCTGGGCCAGCACGCCGAATTCCGCCTTGAGATTGTCCAGCACATCGCTCAGGGCGAAATCGAGCTTCTTCGCCTTGAACTTGCCCGCCTCGAGGCGCGAGATGTCCAGCAGATCCGTGATGAGATCCTCGGTCGCCCCCAGGGCGTCGTCGATGTGGCGAGCGATGCGAGCCGGTTCGTCCTCCGGGGGCAGCATCTCCAGCAAGGAGGAGGTAAAGAGCTTGGCCGCGTTCAGCGGCTGGGTCAGGTCGTGGCTCACCGCCGCAAGGAACCGGCTCTTGGACTGGTTGGCCCGCTCCACCTGCTGGTTTACCAGCAGCAGTTGGCGGTTGAGTTCGGAGAGCTCGTGGGTGCGCTCGGCCACCCGCGCCTCCAGGTGCTCGTTCGCTTCCCGCAGCACCCGCTCCGCCGCCCTGAACGGGGTGATGTCGGTGAAGGTCATGACAAAGCCCCCCGCAGGCATGGGGTTGCCCTGCATCTCGATGACCCGGCCATCGGGACGCTCCCGCGCCGAGACATGGGGGCTGCCACGCTTCATGAAGGCAACCCGCCGCGCTACCTGGGCCTCGATGTCTCCCTGGCCGCACAACCCCTGTCCAGCGTTGTAGCGGATGATCTCCTCGATGGAACGGCCCACCTGAATGAGACCGGGGGGATAGGAGAATAGCTCGATGTAGCGTCGGTTCCAGGCCACCAGCCTGAGCTCCCTGTCCACCACGGAGATCCCCTGCCCCATGTGTTCGATTGCCCCCTGCAACAGGCCGCGGTTGAAGCGGAACATGTCGGAGGCCTCGTCCACTATGGTCGCGATCTCCTCGAGCTGCATGTTGCGTCCCTGCAGGGCAGAGGCTAGCACCAGGCGGGCGGACGAGGTACCGAATACCCCGGCCAGCAGTCGCTCCGTGTGGGCGATGAGCTCGGCGGAGGCCTGCATCTGGGGCGCCAGGGTGCCTCCCCGTTCGCCCGCGAAGCGGCCGAAGGCCCGCTTGACGCGGCTGGAACCGACGAAGCGGGCCGCCAGCATCTCCAGCTCCTTCACCGAGACCCGCGCATGATAAAGCGCCGAGGTATCCCGGCTCGTCTTGCCGACGAAGTTGGCTGCCTGCAGCCGCTCGCTCACCGCCGCCCGTGACAGCAGGGAGCCCGCCACATAGCCGGCGAGGTTGAGCAGAAGACTCAGGAAGAGGCACCAGGCCCCCAGGCTCAGATCCCGCACCGCCGGCCAGTCTGGGGGCGCCAGCAGGGCTTCGAGAGGGGAGCCAGCCAGCAGTCCGCTCTCCGCCAGCAGGGTCACGAACCAGAGGCTGACCCCGAGGGCGAGCCCGAGATAGACGCCCTTGCGATTGCCATGACGCCAGTACAGGCCGAGCAGCAGGGCCGGTGCGAACTGGGCCACGGCCCCGAACGAGAGATAGCCGATGCGCGACAGACTGGTGAGATCCCCGAGCCAGAGATAGAGCGCCCAGGCCGCCAGCAAAATCAGCAAGATGGCACCCCGACGCACCTGCAGCAGCAACCGCATCAGGCGCTCATCCCGCCCCTGTTGCCAGACCCGGCGCAGCAGGACCGGCAACACCAGATCGTTGCTCACCATGATGGCCAGGGCGATGGTGCAGACGATCACCATGCCGGTGGCCGCCGAGGTGCCGCCGAGAAATGCCAGCATCGCCATGCCGTCGAATCCGAGGGACATGGGGAGGCTTATCACATAGGTATCCGAGGCCATGTCTGCCCCGACCCACTGCTTGCCTGCCAGCGCCAGAGGCCAGATGAAGAGCCCCATCAGGAAGAGATAGAGGGGGAAGATCCAGCGGGCCCAGTGCAGATCCTGCCCCTGGTTGTTCTCCACCACGGTCACGTGAAACTGGCGCGGCAGGCAGATGACGGCGCACATGGCGATCAGGGTGTAGATGGCGAGCTCCAGCAGGCCGCCCGGCGTCACCGCCACCACCGCATCGAGGAAGTCGCCCGCCACCAGGGTACGCGCCTCGCTCGGTCTGGCGATGATGAGCCAGAGCGCAAAGCCCCCCACCGCCATGAAGGCGAGCAGCTTGACCACGGACTCGAAGGCGATGGCCACCACCATGCCCCTGTGGTGCTCGGTGGCATCCAGGTTGCGGGTGCCGAACAGAATGCTGAACAGGGCCAGCAGCAGGGTGACCCCCAGCGCCAGCTCCGCCATGTTGCTGGTGGGGCTGACCCCCGTGCTGTTGGCCATCAGCAGATCGAGCCCGGTGACGATCGCCTTGAGCTGCAGCACCAGATAGGGAAGTATCCCCATGACGGCGATGAGGCTGATCACCATGGCCAGGCGCTGGGACTTGCCATAACGGGCGGCAATGAAATCGGCGATGGAGGTGATGTGCTCGCGCTTGGCCACCAGGATGAGGCGGGCCAGCAGGCGCCAGCCAAACAGGAACACCAGCATGGGGCCCAGGTAGATGGGCACCGGCGACCAGGGGGATTCGCTGGCCTGGCCCACGGTGCCGAAGAAGGTCCAGGAGGTGCAATAGACCGCCAGCGACAGGCTGTAGAGCAGAGGCTGCCCCTTGGGGCGACGGCGCTTGTTCTTGTCCGCCACATAGGCGATGAGGAACAGCAAGCCCAGATAGGCGAGCGACAACCCGATCAGCAGCCATCCTTGGTGCATCTCTCTACTTCCCTTTTCCAGATAAGTCGGAGGCCTGCCGCGCCAGAGACCGGCAGACCTGTGTCATCGGCCCTGTTCAGGGCTCTCTTCACGCAGCCGCAACACGAAGACCGGCAGCACTACCAGCACCATGATAAAGAAGATGCCGCCCCCCAGCGGCTCGAACAGCACGCCGCAGATCGCCATCAGGGCCGCCACCGTCATGCCAAGGCCCAGGGCCGCATAGAGCGCCTGGGTGGGGATCTGCTGCTCCGCGGGCAACTGGCGGGTCATGAAGCGGATGGCGCCGAGGTGGCTGACGCAGAAGGTGACCCCGTGCAGCAGCTGGCCGAGCACCAGCACCGCCAGGTCGGTAGAACTGCCGAGCAGCACCCAGCGCACCACGCAGCCAAGGGCCCCCACCAGAAACAGCGTCTGGGCGCCGAAGCGCTGGAGGAAGCGCTTGTCCGCGGCGAACATGGCGATCTCCGCCACCACTCCCAGAGCCCAGAGATACCCGATCAGGGTGCCGCTGTAGCCGGCGCTCTTCCAGTAGATGGCGCTGAAACCGTAGTAGGCCGCGTGGCTCCCCTGCAGCAGGGCGGTGATGAGCAGGAAGCGGCGCACCGGGGCCGACCTGAGCGTGACGAGCAGCGAGGCCTTGGCCCGCTCCCCTTGCAGCTCCCGGGGGGCGGGTCGCAGCGGCAGCAGGCTGAGCCCCAGCATGATCAGCAGCCCGGCCACCATGGTGTGCAGCACCCAGTCGCTGCCAAAGTTGCCCACCAGGGCCCCCACCAGGGTGGAGGCGACGATAAAGGCAAAGGAGCCGCACAGCCGCACCTTGCCGTAGTCGAGGTGGGTCTGCACCACCATACGGGTGGCAAGCGCCTCTCCCATGGGCATCAGGGTCGGGTAGATGAAGTTGGCCGCCAGGGTCAGCACCACCAGCCACCAGAGGCTGTGGCCCAGATAGAAACCGAGGAAGGCCAGCAGACTCAGCAGACAGAGCAGCCGGGTGACGGGCAGCAACTGGCCGGCTCCCTTGACTCGCCCCATCACCATCAGGTTGCCGGCAAAGCGGATGGCCATGCCCACCCCTAGCAATAGCCCTATCTGTTCAGTACTCACCCCGATGCCTTCCAGCCAGAGCGACCAGAACGGCAGGTAGGCGCCATAAACGAAGTAGAAGGCACCAAAAAACAGGGCTAACCAGGAGAACGCGGGCATAGAGGCTCGGGCTGCATGACAAGGGGCACAAATGATAACCGATTTCGGGGCGGGGATCCCCAGGCGGCATGACAGATAAAAACCATAAATATCAATAAAGTTGAACCTTTGTCACATCCCCCTGTCTATTGGGTAACACCGCTTCCTGATGAGTGTTGCAATCCTTCCACCCGCCCCTGGCGGGTTTCTTTTTTGCAGACGCCGACCTTCATGACAAAAGGGGCCTGAGGGCCCCTTTTCCTTCATGCTGGTCCACGACCATCAGAACACGTACTTGACCCGTGCACTAAGGTTGCGGCCAGGCTCGGTCTGCTTGCTGGTATCTGCGGTGGCGGCAAGGCCAGTGATGCTCTCGTAGCTCACGAACTCCTTGTCAAACAGGTTGAACACCCCCACGTTGAGCTGCAGGTCCTGCACCGGCTTGAACTGGGCATAGAGATCCACCACGCCCCAGCCTGCGCTCTTGATGTTGTCGTTGCCTCGCGCATCCTTGCCCACCTTGTCCATGTCGTCGGCAAAGCGCAATGCGGTGTTGATGTTCCAGTTCGGCTGCTCCAGACGCACCCCGACGCTGCCGTTCAGGGGGCTCAGGCTGTTGATGTAGTTGCCCTCGCCATCCTTGCCCTCGATGTAGGCCAGGTTGCCCCAGACGTTGACCAGCTCGTTCAACCAGTAATCCGCCTTGGCCTCGGCCCCCTTGGTGGTCGCCTTGTCCAGGTTCTGGTACTGATAGAGGGCGGTACGGCCTTCGGTGCCCACGGCCGTCAGCTCGATGAAGTCGTCGAACTTGTTGTAGAAGGTGGCCACTTCATAGCTGAACCCGCCACGGCTGCCGCGCACCCCCAGATCGATGCCGTCGCTGCTCTCGGGCTTGAGGTTCGGGTTGGGCTCGATGCGATAGCCATATGCCTGGTGGTTCAGGGTCGAGAAGGCATTGTCATACATGGGGGTCTTGTAGCCGTGGCTGTACTGGGCGAACAGGTTGGCCGCCTCGTGCGCCTTGAACACCAGCCCCAGCTTGGGCGAGAACTCCCCTTCGGAGAAACGCTTGAGGTTCTCGCCGGTGTAGGCGGGATCCTGATCCGGGTTCATCCGGTAGTAGTCGTAGCGGGCTCCCGGCGTCAGCACCCAGCGCTCGCCGAACTTGATCTCGTCAAAGGCCCAGAGCGCACTGCGCTCGGTGGTGGTGGAGGGGAAGCTCAGCTCGTTGTAGCCGACGAAATCCCCCGGCACGGTCGGCGCCTTGAAGCGGGTGCGCTCGTTGTCGGTATGCTCGTATTCCAGGCCCCAGGCCAGACGCTGGCTGGCGAGCGCCTTGTTGAACTTCACCTGGGCGCCCAGGCTCTCCTGCTCGAAACCGTTGTGATCCAGGGAGTTCTTGGTCACATAGGGGTTGCCCGGCATGACCGGATACTTGGACGAAGCGTACTGATCCAGGGTCTGCTTGGCGCGGCTGTAGTAGATCTTGCTGTCCACGCGATCCGCCCAGGGGGCGTTCAGGGCGAGGCCATGATCCAGTACCAGGGAGAGGTTGTCGGTCTCCTTGTCGGTAATGGGCTGGTTGAAGACGGAGCCCGCCTTGGTCAGATCGATGGCATCCGGATCCTGCCCCTCGGTGAAGTAATCCACCGTCAGTTTTAGGAACTGATCATCGGAGAGATTCCACTTGCTCTTGAACAGCACGGCCTGGCTGACGATGTCGAACTCGTTCTTGTCGCCGTCATAATTCTGGGTGACACCGCCATCGCGCCAGGTGTAGCGCAGCAGGTTCTCGACATCCCCGGCGCGCAGCGCACCCGTGATGCCGGCCATTCTCTGGTGGCTGCTGGAGGCATAACCCGTGGTCGCATCCAGATAGCTGTCGCGGCCCTTGAGGAAGTCGCCAGCATCCTTGGTGGTGATGGCAATGACGCCTCCCAGGGCATCGGAACCGTAAGCGGCGGAGGCCGGCCCTTTGGCCACTTCCACCTGCTTGATCATATCGGTGTCGAAGTAGGTCTGACCCACGCCGCCGTTCTTGTAGGCATCGTTCTGGCGCACACCGTCCTGCACCACCTTGACCCGGTTTTCGCTCATGCCGCGAATGGTGAAGGTTTGGGCATCTCCTGCGCCTCCCTGCACACTCACCCCGGGCTCATAGCGGAACAGATCGGCGACGTTGCTGACGACCTGCTCTTCAATCTGCTCCGAGGTAATGACGGCGATGGGACCGGAAACATCTTCCAGCTTCTGTTCCATCCGGGAGCCGCTGACGACCATGACTTCATCGGCTTTCTTGTCTGCGGCGAAAGCGGGGGAGATCAGCCCGGCCGCCACGGCGAGGGCTATCAGGGAGGGGGTGTTGTTGTGCGCCACTGCAAAGTCCTTATTGAGAATTATTATCAAGCGGAAGGCATATTACCCCGGAAGAGACAAAGATCAATAATAAAGTGAATCATTCTCATTTCACTTTGTCATCATTCCCCCTTACACTGGCGCCACTTTTTGCTCGCCATGCCGCCATCCCATGGTGCAGCCTTTTCCCATCCCCTGTTTCTTGAGTGAGTAACCATGATCCGACGACTCCCCCTGCTCGCCCTGCCCCTGCTGCTGGCCGCCTGCGCCACCACGCCGCAGAACACCCCACCCGAGACCCTCTATGACGCACGGCTCGATACGGGCCAGGGGCAGGCGTTGACCTTCGAGCAGGCGGTGGCGCGGGTGGCGGATGCCGACATCGTGCTGGTGGGGGAGCTTCACACTCACCCGGCCATCCATCTGTTGCAGGCCCGTCTGCTGGCGGGGCTTGACGAGATGTCGCAGGCAGATGGCCGGGCCCTGGTGCTCTCCATGGAGCAGTTCAGCCGCGCCGATCAGCCGGTGCTGGATGCCTACCTGGCCGGACGCATCGGCGAATCGGCCCTCATTCGAGATGGCCATGCCTGGCCCAACTACCAGAGTGATTACCGCCCTCTGGTGGAGTTCGCCAAGGCACAGCACCTGCCAGTGATCGCCGCCAATGCCCCCAAACCTCTGGTGAGCTGCGTCGGTCAGGAGGGACCGGCCTGGCTCGACAAACTGCCGGCCAATCGCCGCAGCCAGCTTGCCCGCGAGCTGACTCTGGGGGATGACGGCTACCGCCAGAAGTTCATGGCCTCCATGCACCATGGGGATGCGGACGGCAACGCCCGTCGCTTCGCCGCCCAGACCAGCTGGGACGACACCATGGCCGAAAGCATGGTGGATTATCTGGGCAAGCATCCCGGCAGGCGCATCATGCATATCGCAGGCAACTTCCACGTGGAAGGGGGGCTCGGGATCGCCAGTCGCATCGCCAGCCGCAATCCGGCACTCAAGGTGGCACTCATCGTGCCGCAAACCGGTGACGAGACAGCACCCGGGAGAGACGCCGATGTCGGGGTCCACATCGCTCCCCTGCCGGAACGCTGGCTAAATGCAAAGGAAATGAAGCAAGATATGGGCGCACTGCATCAATCCCGAAGCCGTGACTGCAGCCAATGGTTGCAACCCTCAAAATAGCCCAAGGATTTCATATGGATGTGTTACTCGTCATCGACATGCAACAGGGGTTGTTCGATAACCCCCGCCATCAGGATGCCCAGGTCATCGCCAACATCAATCGTCTGGCCGATCGCGTGCGGGGCCACCACGGACGGGTCATCTATGTGCAACACGACGAACCGGGTTCCGAGCTGGAACCTGGCAGTGCTGGCTGGCAACTGCACGCCGATCTGGCCCCGTCTCCCCACGACAGCCGGGTGCGCAAGACCGCCTGTGACAGCTTCCTCGACACCGAGCTCGGCTTCCTGCTGGCAGAGCAGTCGGTAGACAGACTGCTCATCTGCGGCTGTGCCACCGACTTTTGCGTCGATACCACGTTGCGCAGCGCCGCCGCCAGGGGCTTTGACGCCTTTGCGGTGACCGACGCCCATACCACGGCGGACAGGCCGCACCTGAGTGCGGAGCAGATCATCCAGCACCACCACTTCATGTGGCGGCATCTGAGCCTGCCTCAAGGAAGAAGCGTGACCCTGCTCACGACGGATGAGCTGCTGGCCACCATTTAACCCGAGCGGGCGTGTTAAGCTGCCCGTCCTGATGTGAACACCCGATTGGAGTCTTGTGTGCGTCTACTCTCTGCCGTTGCCCTCACGCTGCTGTTACCGGCGCTCACCGCCTGCTCCGGATTGCCGGGGGCAGCCCCCGATGGCCCGGCCCCCCTGTTCCACACCCATATCAGCGACGACGGGAGCAAGCGCTTCACCTTCGAGGCCGCCCCTCTCGACGTCCTGCCCACCCGGTTGCAGGAGGGAGATGACAACCGGCTGAGCCGCCGCGACAAGAGCTTGCTGGAACGCCGGGAAGCCCTGCAGGACGAGCAGCTCACCCAGATGCTGGCCACGCGCAAGTATTGCCGAAGCGGCTATATCGTCCTCAGCCAGACCTCCTGGAAGATCCGCGGGGAATGCAACGAGAGCGCCACCCAGGCCGATCGCGATGCCTTCCCCAACCAGGCAGGCTGGCAGGAGTAACCCGGGACATAACAACAAAACGGGCAGCCCAGGCTGCCCGTTTCTCATCTCGCTGATTGTCCCCTCAAACGGGTTCATCCGCCGGGCTGGTCAGCTCGGCGCCGTTGTCGATGCGTTTGTGTCCTTCCACCAGGTGAACGAAGTCAACCAGCTCGTCGCCGGAGACACGGAATGCCTGACCGAATCCCTTGACGAACAGTCCCTGCTCGGGCTTGAGCCGAAACAGCACGAAGTCCTTGAGGTTGGAGAGCCCTTTGACGATCTCGCCGAAACGCCCTTCCAGCGCCGCAACGGCCTTCTCCCAGCGTGCGTCGTCGCGCGCCACCACCTCGGCGACCGCATCGAAGGTCAGACGCTTGCGGGCAAACAGCTCGCGGGCCCCGGTTTCGTCCTCGATCAGCATCAGCGATACCTTGGGCACCTGTTGCAGGTTGCGGGCGTGGCGAGCTATCTCGGAGATGAGCACATAGTATCCATCTTCCTGCAGCACGAAGGGGGCATAGCTGGCATTGGGGTTGCCTTCGCCATCTACAGTGGCGAGCTGCAGGGTACGGCAACCGTCGCGGAACTCGCGGATCTCCGGTTGCAGGCGGTTTTGCAGGCGCTCCTGACGTTCACTCATGCTTTCACTTCCTCTTGATACTGACGGCGCAGGGCCATGAAACGCTCCACCTGCTCAGGCAGCAGTTGACGCTGCTCGTCCCGGCCCAGGTAGATCTTGAAAATGCAGCGGCCACTGTGGCCGAAGAACTGGAAGGAGTGCCCCTCCTTGCCCATGAAGAGCTTGCTGACCAGGGCGATGCCCGCCACGTTGTCGAGCTTGAGGTGGCCGTGCAGTTCGCCGTCCCGCCCCATCAGGTTGTAGTAGCCGCGCGCGTTCTTGCCCTTGGGGAAGGGAGCCTTCACCTCGAAGATGGAGCCATCGGATTCGACGATGGTGGTCACCTGACCCCAGTTGGACAAGTCCGCCAGCAGGGCTTCGGCCTCCCCGGCCGGCACTTGCGTCATCAGGGCGGCAGGCAGATGGCGTACCACCTCCCACTCGCTGACGGCCAGCTCGGTGGCGAGGGTGGACGGGTGGGCGCTGGGGTCTTGCTCCAGCAGCGCGTGAATGCGTTGTGCAATGCTCATCGGTTCTCCCTGGATGATCTGGCGATGGTGCTCGGTGTCGCGGCGGATACTGTAATAAAGCGCCCCAAGTAACGCAATTGATAATCGCTTTCATTCTCAGTGCATTTTGATGGGCGACTTGATATTCTCGGCGGCAACCCTATTTCATTCATCCTTCGGAGGTTCGCATGGGCCGTCGTTTTGCCCTCGCATTCAGCCTGCTCGGCTGTGCCCTTTCCCTCTCTTCCCCATCCGTCATGGCGGGGGAGCGTATCGTCAGCATAGGCCCGGCCACCACGGAACTCATCCTGGCACTGGGAGGCGAGCAGAGCCTGGTCGCCACCGATGTCAGCAGTCCGGAGCCCAGAGGCGTGCCCAAGGTCGGCTATCACCGTGCCCTCGCCGCCGAAGGGATCCTGAGTCTCTCTCCGACCCTGGTGGTCGGCAGCGACGAGATGGGCCCGAACAGCACGCTTGATCAGTTGCGCCGTGCCAACGTCAAGGTCGAGGTCATGGCCACAGCCCCTACGCTGGCCAACCTCAACGAGCGCATCGATACCCTGGCCCATCTCCTGGGTGACCAGGCGGCAGGGAGCAAGCTCAAGGAGGAGATTGCCGCCCAGAGCGACACCCTGGCGGCGCAGGCGAAGCAGAACAAGCCCCTCAAGGTCGCCTTCCTGCTGCTGCACAAGGGTCAGCCCACCAGCATCGCTGGCGGCAACACCACCGCCAGCGCCCTCGTCACCCTGGCGGGCGGCGTCAATCCGGTGGCTGGGCTCCACGACTACAAGCCCGTTTCCACCGAATCCCTCATCGAGCTGCAACCTGATCTGGTGCTGGTGAGCGGCCGCGACTGGCAGCAGTATCAGGATCCCGACGCCGTCCTGAGCCAGGTGCCCGCCCTGTCAGCCACCCCGGCAGGCAAGAACAAGGCCATCCACGCCATCGACGGACATGCCCTGCAAGGGGGCCTCAGCCTTCGTTCCCTGCAACAGGCGAACCAGATCGCCCAGTGGATCAAGCAGGGTTCCTGATGCGCCTGCCTCTGCCCTGGCTGCTCGCCCTGACCGGCTGCGCGCTGGCGTTGCTGCTGGTCGGGTCCCTCGCGACCGGCCCCATGTCCCTCTCCCTTGGTGAGAGCCTGCGCGCCCTGTTTGCCGGACCACAGAGCGGGATTGAGGCTCACAAATTATTGATCGTGCAGGAGATCCGTCTGCCACGAACCTTGCTCTGCATCGCCGTGGGGGGCATTCTCGGCCTCTGCGGCGCCGTGATGCAGGGACTGTTTCGCAACCCCCTGGCAGACCCCGGCATCATAGGGGTGTCGGGTGGGGCGGCACTCGGCGCGGCCCTGGCCATCGTGTTGCTCGCCCCGTTGGGCTCGCACCTGCAGAGCCTGCTCGGCCTGGGGTTGCTGCCCCTGCTCGCCTTTCTCGGCGGGGCACTCACCACCACGCTTGTCTATCTGCTGGGTACCCGTGAGGGGGGAACCTCGGTCACCGTCATGCTGCTGGCCGGCGTCGCCATCACGGCGCTGTCCGGTGCCGTGATAGGGCTGCTGACTTACCTGGCGGACGATCAGATGCTGCGCAACCTCAGCCTGTGGCAGATGGGGTCGCTGGCCGCGGGCAAGCCGCTGGACGTGGCGCTGGCCCTGGCGACCCTGGCCGCCCTGCTGTGGCTCTTCATGCGCGACGCCAACCCCCTCAACGCCCTGCTGCTGGGAGAGGGAGAGGCCCGTCATCTGGGGGTAAACGTGCAGGCGCTCAAGCGGCGCCAGATCCTGCTCACCGCCGCCGGGGTCGGCGTGGCGGTGGCGGTGGCGGGCATGATCGGCTTCGTCGGCCTGGTGGTGCCTCACCTGGTGCGGCTGCTGGCGGGGCCCAACCATATCCGCCTGCTGCCGCTGTCGGCCCTGCTGGGGGCAGGCCTGCTGCTGGGGGCCGACATGCTGGCCCGCACCCTGCTGGCGCCGGCCGAGCTGCCGGTGGGCATCATCACCGCCCTGATGGGGGCGCCCTTCTTCATCTGGCTCTTGGTCAAGAGCCGCCGGACGCTGTAACAGGAGAACGTCACCTTGCCCGGATCCCCCCCCCTGCTTCTCTGCCGGGAGCTCAGCCTCCGCCTGGGCAACCGCCTCATTCTGGACCGCCTGGATCTCGAGCTGCAGGCCGGCAGTCTGACCGCCCTGCTCGGCCCGAATGGCGCCGGAAAAAGCTCGCTGCTCAAATGCCTGACCGGCGAGCTGGCACATGAGGGAACCATCGCCCTGTTCGGCCAGAAACGCCAGGAGTGGGCCGGCAACGCGCTGGCCCACAGGCTCGGGGTGCTGCCGCAAAGCTCGTCCCTGAGTTTCCCCTTCCTGTGCGAGGAGGTGGTGGCCATGGGGCGACTGCCCCACAGCGAGCCGGCAAGCCGACGCGACGAGATTGTGCGTGCCGCCATGACCCACGCCGGGGTGGATCACCTGACGGGCCGCCTCTACCCCGGCCTCTCCGGCGGGGAGCGCCAGCGGGTGCAGTTCGCCCGGGTGCTGGCCCAGATCTGGCAGGCCCCGGACGAACCGCAGCAAGCGCGGCTGCTGCTGCTCGACGAACCCACCTCGGCCCTCGACCTCAAGTACCAGCACCAGCTGCTCACCATGGCCCGCGCCCTGGCCGGTCGCAACACCGCCGTGCTGGTGGTGCTGCACGACCTCAATCTGGCGGCCCGTTACGCCGATCGGCTGGTGATGCTGGAGCGCGGTCGCCTGATGGCGGACGGCCCCCCGGCCGAGGTGCTCACCCCGGCGCTCATCGCCCGGCTCTACGACTACCCCGCCCAGGTGATCCACCACCCCGAGACGGGACAACCCATGGTGGTGTGATGCCGTTCATCCACCACCCCGAGACGAGGCAGTCCGCCATGGCGGTGTGATGGCGGGCGCATCGCCCTCTCAGTCCACGACCATCCCGTACCAGCCATCCACCACCCCGAGACGGGACAACCCATGGTGGTGTGATTGGCCGGCATATTGGTGAGATTCAGAAACAAACAGAGCGCCCTCGGGCGCTCTGTTTGTTTTTGTCTGCGGGATTGGTCAGGCGATCTGGTAGCGGCCCGGCTTGTGATTGAGTGTCAACACCAGGTTACAGATGATGGCGGCCACCACGGAGAGTACCAGCAGCCAGGGAGAGACCACGAAGAAGGAGGCGACGACGATGGCGCAATCCAGTCCCATCTGCAGCTTGCCTGCCCGGATGCCGAACCTGTCCTGGATGAAGAGCGCCAGGATATTGAAGCCACCCAGGCTCGCCTTGTGGCGGAACATGATGAGCAGTCCCATGCCGATCAGGGTGCCGCCGATCAGCGCCGCATAGACGGGTTCGATCTTGCCGATTTGCAGCACGGCGTTGAGGTGATCCGTCATGAAGGAGACGGTGGCCACGGCGGCAAAGGTATTGAGGGTGAAGCGCGGCCCCATTCTGAGCCAGGCCAGGGCATAGAAAGGCAGGTTCATGGCGAAGAACAGCAGGCCGAAGCTGATGCCGGTCACCTGCTGCAGCAGCAGCGCCAGCCCGGCGGTGCCGCCGGTGAGCAGGCCGACCTGATGGAACAGGAAGATGCCGAGGGAGACGAAGCCTGCCGCGGTCAGCAGGGCGAGCACATCCTCATAGAGCGGGTGTGCAGAGCGGGGGGTGTTGTCCATAACCGGGTGTCCATGCGAAGTGAAAAGAGTGTCTGCCGCCAGCACTGGCGGTGGCGAGCCCCGTGTATCGGGACTTCGTTTATGACCACAGTGTCCGATTTCAGTGAGCCGGATCACAAGACGGTGGCAGTACGCACCAAAATGGTGCTCGTCAGCCCTGCGTTACAACCCCTGCACCAAGATCAGCCACTCTCCCCCGCGCCACCCTGGCCCCAGGCTGAAAAACCGGACGGATCCCGCTGTTACCGACAATGAATCGTTCTAGAATGGGGCCTCGCAAATCTCTGCCCCCAAGGAGTCGCCGCAGATGAGAGTCGCCGTATTCGGAATAGGTTATGTGGGTCTGGTCCAGGCCGCCGTGCTGGCGGAGATGGGTCACAAGGTGATCTGTGTGGATGTGGATGCCGCCAAGGTCGGCCGGCTGAAAGAAGGCATCATCCCCATCTTCGAACCCGGCCTGGCCCCCATGGTGCAGGCCAACCACCAGGCCGGTCGCCTGCACTTCACCACGGACGTGGCCGAGGGGGTGGGCTTCGCCGAGCTTATCTTCATCGCGGTCGGCACCCCGCCGGATGAGGACGGCTCAGCCGATCTGCAGCACGTGCTGGCGGTGGCGGGCACCATAGGCCGCCTGATGGAAACGGGCAAGGTGGTGGTCAACAAGAGCACGGTACCGGTCGGCACCGCGACCAGGGTGCGTCGGCACATCGAGACCATCCTGCACGAGCGCGGCGTCTCGCTGCCGCTCGAGGTGGTCTCCAACCCCGAGTTTCTCAAGGAGGGGGCCGCCGTCAGTGACTGTCTGCGACCGGATCGCATCATCATCGGCACCGGCTCGTCCCATGCCTTCGCCTTGCTGGAGGAGCTCTATGCCCCCTTCAACCGCCAGCATGATCGCATCATCCAGATGGATGAGCGCAGCGCCGAGCTGACCAAGTACGCCGCCAACGCCATGCTGGCCACCAAGATCTCCTTCATGAACGAGATGGCCACCCTGGCCGAAGCCCTGGGCGCCGATATCGAGGCGGTGCGCAAGGGCATAGGCGCCGATCCGCGCATCGGCTACCACTTCATCTATCCGGGCTGCGGCTACGGCGGATCCTGCTTCCCGAAGGACGTGAAGGCGCTGATCCACACCGCCAAGGAGGCGGGCTGCGAGGCGCCGCTGCTGCGCTCGGTGGAGCAGGTCAACGACAGGCAGAAACACAGGCTCGCCGAGCGGCTGCACCAGCACTTCGGTGCCGACTTGAGCGGCCGCACTTTCGCGCTCTGGGGGCTCGCCTTCAAGCCCAACACAGACGACATGCGCGAAGCCCCGAGCAGGGTGCTGATGGAGGCGATCTGGGCGGCAGGAGGCAAGGTGCAGGCGTTCGACCCCGAGGCCATGACCGAGGCCACCCGCCTCTATGGCCAGCGGGCGGACTTGACCCTGTGCGACACCCAGGAAACCGCCCTCCAGGGGGCCGACGCCCTGCTCGTCTGCACCGAGTGGCAACAGTTCCGCGCACCGGATTTCGACCTGCTTCGCCAGACCCTGAAGCAGGCCATCATCTTCGACGGCCGCAACCTCTATGACCCGGCCCGTCTGCGCCAGCGCGGTTTCACCTACTATGCCATCGGCCGTGGCGACAGCCTGGCTCATCAGGAGGAGCGATGAAGTACCTCGTCACCGGCGCCGCCGGTTTCATCGGCTTTCACCTGGCTGGACGGCTGTGCGCCGAGGGCCACGAGGTGGTCGGCATCGACAACCTCAACGACTACTACGAGGTGAGCCTGAAGGAGGCGCGCCTCGCGCGGCTCGGCCCCCTGCCCGGTTTTCGCTTCGAGCGCCTCGATCTCGCCGATCGCACCGCCATGGCCGAGCTGTTCGCCCGGGAGCAATTCGAGCGGGTGATCCACCTCGGCGCCCAGGCCGGGGTCCGCTACTCCCTGGACAACCCCTTTGCCTACGCCGACAGCAACCTCACCGGCACCCTGACCGTGCTGGAGGGGTGCCGCCATCACGGGGTACAGCACCTGGTCTACGCCTCGTCCAGCTCGGTCTATGGCCTCAACGAGCAGATGCCGTTCAAGACCTCGGACGGAGTGGATCACCCTGTCTCTCTCTACGCGGCGAGCAAGAAGGCGGGGGAGCTGATGGCCCACTCCTACTCCCACCTCTACGGTCTGCCCACCACGGGCCTGCGCTTCTTCACCGTCTACGGTCCCTGGGGTCGCCCCGACATGGCGCTGTTCAAGTTCGTGCGCGCCATCCTCAAGGGCGAGCCCATCGACATCTACAACCAGGGCCAGCTCAGCCGGGATTTCACCCATGTGGACGACATCGTGGAGGGGATAGTGCGGGTCGCGGACAGGCCACCGGTCGGCGATGCCAACTGGCAGGGGCAGACGGATGCCAGCCCGGCCCCCTATCGCCTCTTCAACATCGGCAACGGCAGCCCGGTGCGGCTGCTGGACTTCGTGGAGGCCATAGAGACGGCGCTCGGCAAACGGGCCATCCGCAACATGCTGCCCATGCAGCCCGGCGACGTGCTCGCCACCTGGGCCGACACAGAGGCGCTGTTCGAGGCGACCGGCTATCGCCCCAAGGTAGGGTTGACCGAAGGGGTCGAGAGCTTTGTGAAGTGGTACAGGGAGTACTACAGGATCTGACCGCACAGGATCATCCAATAGAAAGGGGCTGCCAATGGCAGCCCCTCTGTTTATCCGGCTTATCCGTCTGCTGTCCGGGCTCAGGGCCCGGGGGTATAGCTGTAGGGCGCTATCTGTGGGCTGAGACCGCGACAGGCCGGCTTGAGGGCCTCAGGCCCGGCCAGCAGCCAGTCGGTGCGGTGGCGGTTGCCGAGGTTCTCCATGCGATCTGCGTCGAAGCAGACCGCCATCAGATCGGCGGCGCCCAGCACCCAGCGACCGGGAGCGGCCGCAATCCAGGCCGCCGCCTCGCGCGCCTGCTCCCCATCCCCCATCAGATAAGGGTAATGCCGCAGGGGCCGTTGGCTGAACAGCAGGTGCTGCTCCTTGAAGCCGGCCAGTAGCAGCTCGTTCCCCGCAGGCACCCGCTCCGCCGCCAGCGCCATCACCCCCTCCGGGGTGCGCATGTCGTTGAGCCTCACGCAGATCCAGCTGGAGTAGATGAGCCACCCCACCGCCAGCGAACAGAGGAGGGCACTGAGCGGCGCCCGGCGCAGCAGCGCATTGACCAGCAGCAGCGCCCCTCCCATCGCCAGCAGGGGCAGCCAGGGGGCCGGGCCCAGATCCCCCAGTCTGCTCGCCAGCCTGGCGCTGAAGGCCAGCGCCCCCGCCCCGCCCACACAGATGATCCCCAGCAGCCAGCCAAGCCCCCCCAGCAGGCGAGCGGGCCAGACCCGCGCCAGCAGATCGGCGACGAAGGGAGCCGTCAGCAGGGCCAGCGCCGGCGTACCCGGCGTGACATAGACGCCGCGCTTGCCCGGCGAGGCCGAGAAGAAGAGGATCACCAGCACCAGGTAACCGAGCAGCAATATGATGCGCCTGTCCTGCCCCTGGATGGCCTTGCGCCAGGCCACCACCAGCCAGGGCAGCAGCAGGGAGAGCGGCAGCCAGAATGGCGGGATCACCGAGGTGAGGTAGTACCAGAAGGGTTTGACGTGGTGCCAGGCGTTGGCATAGCGGGTCACCGTCTGGCGCAGCAGTATGTTGTCCCGGTAGGCCTGCAGCACGGGATCCCCGCTCTGGGCCACGGCGAGCAACATGGGCACCAGCCAGAGAGCGATGGCCAGCACCATAAAGAGCGGCCCCGCCAGCCCCTTGAGCCAATCGCCCCTGGTGGCGGTGCGGATCTTCTCCCTGTGGGTCCAGACGGCCGGGATCAGGATCAGCAGGGCCAGCAGCCCCACCCCCTTGGTGATGATGCCGAGCCCGGCGGCGAACCAGCCGAGCCAGTACCAACGCCAACCGCCACCACAGAGCAGGAAGCGGACGAAGCCATAGACCCCCAAAGTGATGAAGAAGGTGACCAGCGCATCGATCTGCGCCGTCTTGGCCTGCAGGGTGAACTGGACAGTAAAGAGCAGCAGCAGACCGGCCATGAAGCCGACCTGTGCGCTCCACAGCCGGCGCCCCAGATCCCACACCAGCGCGATGGTCAGCAGGCCCGCCAGCAGGGAGGGCAGCAGGAAGGCCACCTTGATGGAACCGGTCAGCAGATACCCTATCGCTATCCCCCACATAAACAGGGGGGGCTTGTCCGGGTAGATCTCGCCGCCGCGCATGGGGAAGAGCCACTGGCCGCTCTCCACCATCTCCTTGGCGATCAGGGCGAAGCGCGGCTCGTCGGCGGGCCAGGGATCCCGCAGGCCGAGGCCCGCCCCCAGCACCACCAGGGCGATCAGCAGCAGCCAGCCTAGCGATTCCTGCCTGAGCAGATAACGATCATTTACCATGACGAACCTCATAGTCGTCGACGACCTTGTCCCGCTTCCACCCTCTGTGCTGGATGTCCAGATAGAGGCTGTAGAGGGCGGTAAAGGTGGGGAAGAGGTTCTGCAGCACGCCGACGGAGTCCTGCTTGGGGGAGAAGATGAAGTAGCTGAGCGTCATCAGGCTGCCGAGCACGCTCATGTACCAGAACAGGCGGGGAATGACGGGCCGGCCGGCCCGCTTCGAGGCCAGGAACTGCACCAGCCAGCGCCCGCCGAACATGAGCGCCCCCGTGTAGCCGATGAGCTTCCAGCCGGTGACATGCAGACCCGTCCAGTCAAACCAGGTCAGCTCCATGGAAAGCAGGGCATCGATCATCGCCGCCCTCCCCGGTTCAACCAGCCGACATGGGGGGCGACCTCATCCCGGTCCGGCCAGACCGATGACAACGAAAGCAGGGTGTCCATCACTCCAGCATCTCCCGGATCTCGACCACCTTGGAGCGACGCTGCAACCACCAGACGCCGACCACGTCCACCAGCCCGACCCAGAGCCGGTTCCAGACGCCGTACTTGGAAACGCCCGCCTGCCGCGGCCTGTGGTTGACCGGCCAGGGGGACATGCGGCCCCCCTGGGCCTGGATCAGGGCCGGGATGTAGCGGTGCATGTGGTTGAAGCCGGGCAGGCGCAGATACCAGTCGCGGCGCACCACCTTGAGGCCGCAGCCGGTATCCGGGATGCCGTCCCGCAGCAGCAGATCGCGAAAACCGTTCGCCAGCCTGGACGAGAGACGCTTCACCCAGTCATCCCGGCGAGTGACACGGTGGCCGATGAGCCCGACCTGATTCCTGTCCGCCGCGAAACGGCGCTTGGCCTCCTCCAGCATGGCGGGAATGTCCGCCGGATCGTTCTGGCCGTCGCCGTCCAGCACCACCAGCCAGTCGCCGCGCCCCTGGCGCACCCCGCTCAGCACCGCCATGCTCTGGCCGACGGCCCTGGCGTGGCGCACCACCCGCAGCCTGGTGAAGCGGGACTTCAGCTCGCACAGCAGGGCATAACTGTCATCCTCGCTGCCATCATCCACGTAGATCAATTCGTACTCGTATCCGCCCCCCAGAGCGGCGTCTATTTCACTGATGAGGGGAGCCAGATTGTCCCGTTCATCCTTGGCTGGTACTACGACTGACACATCGACTGAATCACCCATATGAGCTTCCCGACAAAGAAAATAATCCAAGGGATCCTGTTGCGCACATCATGAAGAAGGTGGACTGAGCGCCAGAACCCGCACAAATACAAGGTATTACATCATGATGATCGCCGTCTATCACCCGACAACTAACAATCGCATCAACTAAGAGGGGCAGCACAACAGCGCGGCCCTGCCCGCACCTCAGGTCGTCACCACCAGCAGAATCTTCTCCCGCCTAAAAGTTCCATACCGTTTTCGTCTCTGATGATCTGACACATAACCACATGTTCCATCGTCTGGCTGGCAGCCACCCCGTGGAGAACCTATATCTTCCGGACAAGCCAACGAGGTAACCATCATGCAGAGACTCTGCGCCTGGGGCTGGGGGCTGCTCCTGCTGTTGACCACGGCATCGGCCCATGCCGATGCATTTCGCCAGGCCCCCAAGGCGATGAGCGCCCTGCGCCAGGGCGCCGCCATGGAGCGCGGCAACCCGAGGCAGGCCATCGCCCACTACTGCACCGCCGCCAGCCTGGGCAACCCGGAAGCCTACTACCGCATCGGTCGCCTGCTGGCTCGCGGCCCCCAGGGGATACGCAACGCCCGCCACGCGAACGCCTACCTGGCCATGGCCATGCGCCTCGGCAATCAACAGGCCGCCCGCTACTACAACGAGCGGGTCGGCAACGCCCCCCTCGGCACCTGTGGCGTCGGTGGCAGCGGAGGCGGCGCGCCCTGGGTGCGGCCCAGCACCCCCTTCGATCAGGACAGCTACCTGGCCCGCCAATCCACGAGCAAGCAGCAGCTGGCCAGCATGATCCGCCAGGCGGCCAAGCGCCACAGAGTCAACCCCCAGCTGGCGCTGGCCATCGCCATCGCCGAGTCCAATCTGAACAGTGCCGCCGTCTCCCCCAAGCAGGCGCAGGGGGTCATGCAGCTCATCCCCGAAACCCAGGCCCGTTTCGGCGTGACCCGGCCGTTCGACGCCCGGCAGAACATTCGTGGCGCCATGATCTACCTGAAGTGGCTGGAGAAGCAGTTTGGCCCGGACTGGGTCAGGATCAGCGCCGCCTACAACGCCGGGGAGCAGGCCGTCCTGCGCCACGGCGGCGTGCCCCCCTATCGGGAGACCCAGGAGTACGTGCAGCGGGTGCTCTACTACTCGGGGCAGGATCCGGCCAAGGAGCGCCGGCTGCCACGCTGAGCACCACCCACCGGCCATCTCATCCGCACGAATCCTATCGGGCCAGGCTTAAGGAAATCTTAAGACAGGGCCCGGCACGCTCCTGTCCGCTGCCGCCTCTCGGCCGCTCGCCAGCCCCCTGGCTCCCCGCTCCCCGGCTTTGCCGCCCCCTCCCCATTGGTTTACAATCGACGGGTTTTTTGGAACCGGGTTGACGGCCCGTCGACCCGGCCCCACCACGACATCAGTCTGTTAATGTCACGACATTAAACTGCTGAAAAGGAAGAGAATTAGCCAATGGCTCAATTTATTTACACCATGAACAGGGTCGGCAAGGTAGTGCCGCCCAAGCGTCATATTCTCAAGAACATCTCCCTCTCCTTCTTCCCGGGCGCCAAGATAGGCGTGCTGGGTCTGAACGGCGCCGGTAAATCCACCCTGCTGCGCATCATGGCCGGGATCGACACCGAGATCGAAGGGGAAGCCCGCCCGCAGCCAGGCATCAAGATCGGCTACCTGCCCCAGGAGCCCAAGCTGGATCCGGAGCAGACGGTGCGCGAGGCGGTCGAAGAGGCGGTCGGCGAGGTGAAACGCGCCATGGCGCGCCTCGACGAGGTCTATGCGGCCTACGCCGATCCGGACGCCGACTTCGACAAGCTGGCCCGCGAGCAGGGCGAGCTGGAGGCCATCATCGCCGCCCAGGGCGGCCACAACATGGAAAACCAGCTGGAGCGCGCGGCCGACGCCCTGCGCCTGCCGGCCTGGGATGCCCAGATCAAGCACCTCTCCGGGGGTGAGCGCCGCCGCGTGGCCCTGTGCCGCCTGTTGCTGGAAAAGCCGGACATGCTGCTGCTGGACGAACCGACCAACCACCTGGATGCGGAATCCGTGGCCTGGCTGGAGCGCTTCCTGCACGACTACGAGGGGACTGTCGTGGCCATCACCCACGACCGCTACTTCCTCGACAACGTGGCGGGCTGGATCCTGGAGCTGGACCGCGGCGAAGGCATCCCCTGGGAGGGCAACTACTCCTCCTGGCTGGAGCAGAAAGACGCCCGTCTGGCCCAGGAAGCGAGTTCCGAAGCCGCCCGTCGCAAGTCCATCGAGAAGGAGCTGGAGTGGGTTCGCCAGAACCCCAAGGGCCGTCAGGCCAAGTCCAAGGCCCGTATGGCTCGCTTCGAGGAGCTCAACACCAACGACTACCAGAAGCGCAACGAGACCAACGAGCTGTTCATTCCGCCCGGACCCCGCCTCGGCGACAAGGTGGTCGAGGTGGCCAACCTCTGCAAGTCCTATGGCGACCGCCAGCTGATCGACGATCTCTCCTTCTCCATTCCGAAGGGCGCCATCGTCGGCATCATTGGCCCGAACGGTGCCGGTAAATCGACCCTGTTCCGCATGATGTCGGGTCAGGAGCAACCGGACTCCGGTTCCATCACCCTGGGTGACACCGTGGTGCTGGCCTCGGTGGATCAGTTCCGCGACCAGATGAACGACAAGAAGACGGTGTTCGAGGAAGTCGCCGACGGCCAGGATATCCTGCGCATCGGCAACTACGAGTTCCCGAGCCGTGCCTATATCGGCCGCTTCAACTTCAAGGGTTCCGACCAGCAGAAGCGGGTTGGCGAGCTCTCCGGTGGCGAGCGTGGTCGTCTGCACCTGGCCAAGCTGCTGCAGACCGGCGGCAACGTGCTGCTGCTGGACGAACCGACCAACGATCTGGACATCGAAACCCTGCGCGCCCTGGAGAACGCTCTGCTGGAGTTCCCCGGCTGTGCCATGGTCATCTCCCACGACCGCTGGTTCCTCGACCGCATCGCCACCCACATCCTGGACTACCAGGACGAGGGCAAGATCGAGTTCTTCGAGGGCAACTTCACCGAATACGAAGAGTGGAAGAAGAAGACCTATGGCGCCGAGGCCGTCCAGCCGCGCCGTGCCAAGTACAAGCGCATCGCCAAGTAAAGGGGACGATTGGTGCGGCCAGCCGCACCGTGTCCATTGCGACAAGCGAGCTGCATATGCGGACAAGGGGAGCCCGGGCTCCCCTTTTTATCGCCTCCTGGCTTACAATTCCCCTCCCTACCCTGGCAGCATAGAACCATGACCCAACCCACCACGACCAGACTCACCATCCAGATCCGGATCGAACCCGGCTGTCTGGGTCCGGATGGCAAGCAGCACATCGACACCTTCTGCACCGCGGCCAGCCGGGTCTTTGCCGCCATCGAACCCGGGCGGATCAGCTGGGTGCTGCTCCCCCGCCACGACAAGCAGTTGCCGGAGCAGGAGTTCCTCATCGAGGGGCGCAAGTTGAGCGATGCGCAAGCCGGCCTGTTGCTGCAGCGCATGGGCGCGAGTCTGGCTCCCTTGCTGGAGCAGAGCGATGCCGTGCTGAGCCAGCTTATCGAGCGCTACCTGAAGAGCCGTTGATGGCCCCCACAGAGAAGGTTCTATCGAGCCCCGTTTTTCCCCCTCCAAGGGCAAACGTTTGAATTTTTGCTCTATTCATTGATCCGCCTCGCAGATCCGGGGTTTGTAAACGCCGCCGCCTGTGTGAAAATGTGCGCGCTGTCACGGTATCAGGACGAGTCTGGTCACTTCATCGCCAGAGACAGAGCCCTTCACCCCGCATGGATGGGTGCGGCCCCCTGCTGCCTATTTCACGTCACCCATTGGAATCCAACATGAATCAACCACATCACGCTACCGGGCAGACCGCCAGCCCGGCTGCCGGGCAAGGATTGCTCGAGCGTCTGTTTGCCCTGAAAGGCCACGGCACCACTGCCCGCACCGAGGTCATCGCCGGCATCACCACCTTCCTGACCATGGTCTATATCGTGTTCGTCAACCCGCAGATCCTCTCTGCGGCGGGCATGGACACCCAGGCCGTGTTCGTCACCACCTGCCTCATCGCCGGCATCGGCAGCATCCTGATGGGCCTGCTGGCCAATCTGCCCATCGCCCTGGCACCCGCCATGGGCCTGAACGCCTTCTTCGCCTTCGTGGTGGTGGCCGGCATGGGCTACTCCTGGCAGGTCGGCATGGGCACCATCTTCTGGGGCGCCCTGGGGCTCTTGATCCTCACCCTGCTGCGGGTGCGCTACTGGCTCATCGCCAACATACCGCTCACCCTGCGGGTCGGCATCACCGCCGGCATCGGCCTGCTGATCGCCCTGCTCGGCCTGCACAATGCCGGCATCGTGGTCGCAAGCCCCGCGACCATGGTGACCGTGGGGGACCTCACCTCCCTGCCCTGCCTGCTGGGGCTGCTCGGCTTCTTCCTGATCTGCATCTTCTCCGCCCGCGGCGTCCACTCCGCCGTGCTGATCGCCATCGTGGTCACCACGGCGCTGGGCTGGCTGTTCGGGGATGTCACCTTCAAGGGGTTCGTCTCGGTGCCGCCCAGCATTGCCCCCGTCTTCGGCCAGCTGGATCTGATGGGGTCGCTGGACATCAGCCTCGCCGGGATCATCTTCTCCTTTATGCTGGTCAACCTGTTCGACTCTTCCGGCACCCTGATCGGCGTTACCAACCGCGCCAAGCTGGCCGATGACAGGGGCCACTTCCCGCGCATGAAGCAGGCCCTGGTGGTGGACAGCGTGAGCTCCGTCGGCGGCGCCTTTATGGGCACCTCGTCCGTGACGGCCTACATCGAGAGCAGCTCAGGCGTCGCCGTCGGCGGTCGCACCGGTCTGACCGCCATCGTGGTGGGCATCCTGTTCCTGCTGGCCATCTTCTTCTCCCCGGTCGCCGCCATGGTGCCGGCCTACGCCGCCGCCGGCGCCCTTATCTACGTGGGCGTGCTGATGTGCTCCGAGCTGACCCGGGTGAAGTGGGAAGACCTGACCGAGGCGGTGCCGGCCTTCATGACCGCCGTCATGATGCCGTTCAGCTTCTCCATCACCGAGGGGATCGCCGTGGGCTTCATCTCCTACTGCGTGATGAAGGCGGGCACCGGCCGCTGGCGCGAGATCAACCCCTGCGTGCTGGTGGTCGCCCTGCTGTTCGTGCTCAAGTTCGTCTGGGTCGACAGCCACTGATCCCGACCCGCGCAGACAAAAATGCCCGTCATCGACGGGCATTTTTTTATGGCCGGGGGCCGGCGCAGAATCAACGGATGCCGCGGGCCTCTCGGATCCACTCCCAAGCCTGCTGGATCTCCTGGGCCTTCTCCTTGGCCATCTCCATCATCTCCGGCGGCAGCCCCTTGGCGGCCAGCTTGTCCGGGTGGTGCTTGCTCATCTCCTTGCGATAGGCGCGCTTGATCTCCTGATCGCTGTCGCTCTCGCTCACCCCCAGCAGCTGGTAGGCGTCCTTGAGGCGGTCCCGGGAAGGGGGCTCCTGCCGGTATTGCTGCCCCTGCCCACCGCCCTGCTGCTGGCGATGGAAGAAGTTCATCTGGGCCTCGGCCATCGCCAGGATCCGTGCCAGCTCGATGCGGCTGAAGCCCAGCTCGTCGGCGATGGTCTGCAGGATGGCGCGCTCGTTGGCCTCCACCTTGCCATCGGCAAAGGCGGCCTGCAGCTGCACCTCGAGGAAGAAGCGCAGGATGTCGCGCTGCCCCAGGCTCGCCTGGCGGAACTCCGCCAGGGTGTCCCGCAGCGGGAAGTCGCTCTCCTTGCCAAGGCGGAACGACTCCTGGGCCCGCACCCGCTGCTCGCCAGAGAGGCGCATCCTGTCCATCAGGTTGGAGGCGACCCGGATCTCGTGCTCCGTGACCTGGCCGCTCGCCTTGGCGATGTGACCCATGACGGCGAAGGTGGCGTGGAAGAAGACCGCCTGTTGCTGCTGGCTGGGGGCGCGGCGGAAACTCATGCCCATGCCCCGATCGAAACGGTGGCCTATCCAGAGGCCGAGCAGGGCACCGAAGATGTTGCCGAGCAGAAAACCGAAGAAGGTGCCAAGCACCTTACCCCAAATACGCATGGTTCAAGACCTCGTGATGTTAGTGAGTGCCGGCAAGCAGTTGCTCATCCAGCGCGCGCAGCCGCTCCACTGTGCCGATGTCGCGCCACTCGCCAGCCAGCAGGCTGCCACCCACCCGTCCCAGCGCCATCCAGTCGCGCAGCAGGGGGGCCAGCTTGCGCGCCCCGCAGGGCAAGCCGGCAAAGGCGGCGGGGTGATAGAGGCCGACGCCGCTGAAGGTGAGGGCCGGGGTGTCCAGCACCCGACCCGCTTGCAGGGAGAAGTCCCCTTGCGGATGCTGGGGAGGGTTGGGCACCAGCCAGAGGTGGGCGAGATCGTCCCCAAGCGGCTGGTTCACCAGAGCGCGATAATCCAGGTCGAGCCAGGTATCGCCGTTGATCACCAGAAAGGGTTCGCAGCCCAGCAGGGGCAGCGCCTGCACGATGCCGCCGGCGGTCTCGAGCGCGCTCTCTTCGGCCGACCAGTGGATGGATACCCCGAGCGCACTGCCATCGCCGAGGGCCGCCACCAGCTTGTGTCCGAGCCAGGCGTGGTTGATGACAAGTGTGGTCACGCCGGCTGCCTTGAGTTTTTCGATATGGTGCACGATGAGCGGCTTGCCCCCCGCCGCCAGCAGCGGCTTGGGCAGCAGATCGGTGAGCGGACGCATCCGCTCGCCGCGCCCGGCGGCCAGGATCATCGCCTTCATGGTGTCACCCCGGTGCGCGCCAATCCGGGCAGCACCACCTGCTCCAGCCACTGGCCGAAGCGGGCCAGCACCGGATAGGCGGCGCCATGGCTGCGACAGACATCAACGACGTAGCCCAGGGTACGGGGAATGTCCTTGAGGTAGCCGGACTTGCCATCGCGGTGATAGAGGCGGGTGAAGATGCCCGCCGCCTTGAGATGACGCTGCATGCCGGTGAGATCGGCTGCGCGACGAAACGCGGCATAGTCCAGATTGCCGAGCAGGCCGGCCCCTTGCAGGGTGTCGAAGCCAAGTCGCATGCCCTGCTCGATCACCACGTCCGGCCAGCGCACGTAGCAATCTTTGAGCAGGGAGACCAGGTCATAGCTCAGCGGCCCGATGACCATGTCCTGGAAGTCGATAAGGGCGAGGTCGCTCTCCTTCGGGTTCATCCCGCCGCACACCATCAGGTTGCGGCTGTGGAAGTCCCGGTGCATCACTCCTTGTGGCTGGGCCAGGTTGCTCGCCGTGAGGCAGGCGAAGGTCTCCGCCAGCAACTGCTGCTCTTCATCGCTCAGGGCCAGTTGCAGGTGATGTCCCAGCAACCACTCGGGGAAGATGGCATTTTCCCGGGCCATGAAGGCCTCATCGAAGGGCTCGAGCTCGAGCGCCACGGCGCCGAGCCCTGGCAGCAGGGCGATGGCCTTGCCATACCAGGCCAGTACGCTCTCTTCGTTGAGGCAGCCGATAAGCTGGGTATCCCCCAGATCCGTCACCGCCAGCAATCCCTGCTCGTAGTCGACCCCCTTTACCTCGGGGGCCAGCAGCCCCGCATCGTGCAGGGCGGCCGCATTGCGAACGAATTCATGATTTTTTTCGGTTTTCGGATTAGCATCCACCCACACCAGACCGCCGCCCCGGAAGTAGCGGCGGAAACTGGCGTCACCGGAAATAAGCGTCAACGAGAGGTTGGCGTCACCGGAAATCCGGCGAGCCCATTGCAAAAGCAGGGAAGCGCGATCGTGCATGAGTCGGGAACCAAATTGGAAAGCAGCACTTGGCTGTTAGCCCTGGCCGCAATAATGCTTTATCATTGCCGGCTAACATAAAGCAATGACATGCAATGTCAACTCGATGGATCCTGACATAAAATGCATGCCCTGAATCCACCGTTTTTACTACGGATTGCGCGAGCCTTTCACATGACAAAATGGACACTGGGATACTCCTGTCCCATCGCCCTGACCATCAGCCTTGTTCCTGCCCTGAGCCCGCTCATGGCCCAGGCAGCGCCACTCAATGCGCCACCCGCCACCGGGATCCTCGACAGCCTCTGCTATGACTATGTGCCCAAGATAGAGAAACCCAGCGCAAACGAGGACGCCAACGCCCTGCCCGTCGAGGTGGATGCCGATCGCCTGGAAGCCAAGCAGGGCGAGACCGCCGTCTACGAGGGTGACGTCAAGGTGCGTCAGGGCGTGCGCAAATTCGACTCCGATTATGCCCAGCTGGACCAGAAGAGCCGGGATGTCATCGCCATCGGCAACATCTATTACAACGACGGCCAGATCACGGTCACCAGCGACAAGACCCTCAAGTCCAACCTGGACACCAAGAACTCCGAACTGGAGGAGGGCAAGTATCAGGTTCATGGCTCACCGGTACGCGGCTTCGCCGAAAAGGTGACCATGACCAACAACAACCAGAACATCACCCTGGAGGGCGCCCAGTACACCACCTGCCCGCCGGGTCAGGAGGCCTGGACCCTGAAGGCAGGCAGCATCGACATCGACCAGTCGGAGGTGTTCGGGGAAGCCTGGAATGCCAGCCTCTGGCTCTATGACTACCCGGTCTTCTATTTCCCCTACATCAACTTCCCCATCAAGGATGAGCGCAAGACCGGTCTGCTCTACCCGGGCTATACCCAAAGCTCCAAGAACGGTATGGACATCACCCAGCCGTTCTACTGGAACATAGCGCCGAACTACGATGCCACCATCACCTCCCGCTTCATGGACAGACGGGGCCTGATGGAACAGGTCGAGTTCCGCTACATGCCGGATCCGGCCCATACCGGCAGCCTCTACTTCGAGAACCTGGCGGACGACAAGCAGTACGACGAGACGGACAGCCTCAACGACTACCTGTCCGATGGGCACCGCTACCTGCTGAACGCCCGCCACACCTCCAGGTTCCTGGACAACGCCCTGCAGGTGTCGGTGGACTACACCAAGGTGCGGGATCAGGATTACAACTACTTCAACGACTTCTCCCCCAAGGTGGGGACCCAGGTCGACAACCAGCTGCAGCAGTCCCTGAAAGCCGGCTACTTCCAGCAGAACTGGAACCTCAACGCCGAGGTGCGGACCTACCAGATCCTGCTGGCCAGCGCCCAGCAGCCCCACGAGCTGATGCCGCGCATCGATCACAACTACTACCAGCAGGGCAACTGGTACGATCTGGCCTGGAACACAGAGCTCACCAACTTCGGCTACAACAACGACCAGGCCGTCGAGCAGAACCAAGGAGAAGCCTACACCGGCACCCGCATCCATACGGCCCCGACCCTGACCATCCCCCTGGTGGACGAAGCCGGTTACTTCCTCGACAGCCAGTACAAGCTGATGTACACCCGTTACGATCAGACGGTGCCTGACCAGATGAGCAGCACCTTCACCAATCGTTTCACCCCGAGAGAGGGCGGCGACGTCACCCTGGAAGAGGGGACCATCACCCGGGTACTGCCCTCGTTCCGTCTCAAGGGCGGCATGACCTTCGAGCGGGATCAGCAGTGGTTTGGCGAGGGTGCCAACCAGACCCTGGAGCCTGAATTCCAGTACCTCTATGTGCCCTACAAGGATCAGGACAACATCGGTGTCTATGACTCCACCACCATGCGCCAGGACTACTACAGCCTCTTCAGCGATCGCCGCTACGCCGGTCTGGACCGGATCAGCGACTCCAACCGGCTCTCAGTGGGGGTCACCACCCGCATCTATGATCCGGCCGGGGATGAACGAATCCGGCTGGCCGTTGCCCAAGCCTTCGACTTCGTGGCCCCCAGGGTCAAGCTCTACAGCAGCGACGAGCTGAGCACCAATACCCGCTCGCCGCTGTCGTTCGAGGGGGACGCCAAGATCAACGAGCAGTGGTATGCCCATGCCGGGGCGCAATATGATGTGGAGCAGCGCCAAATAAGCTCCGCCAACAGCGCCCTGGAGTACCGTCACGAGAAGTTGATCAGCCAGTTGAACCACCGCTTCGTGCGGGATGCCAACTACGACCTCGACCACAAGGGGCAGGTGACGGATCTCAACCAGATCGGCCTGCTGCTGACCACCCCGCTGGACGATCGCTGGCACCTTTATGGCGGCTACTATCAGGAGCTCAATCAGAACGTCAAAGTGGACCGCAAGGTGGGTCTGAAATACGACTCCTGCTGCTGGAGCATCAACTTCAACCTGGAATGGGTCAACACGCCAGATAACGTGAACAATACATCCACTGCCGAGCGCAGTTTCGGCATTCAATTTGAAATGAAAGGATTGGGTAGCGTGGGTACCGGCTCCAAGGGCACTTCCCTGGACACCGAAGCACTGCCTTACATTCGTCCGTTTAACCTGCGAGACCAGTAACCGGTCTGGCAAACGCCTTGAGAGATGGATATGAAGAAGACGTTGATTTCCCTGCTGACCGCAGGCCTGTTCGGTGTCATGAGCCAGGGCGCCCTCGCCGCGCCCGAGCTGGTGGACAAGGTGCTGGCCGTGGTCAACAAGGACGTGGTGCTGGCCAGTCAGCAGGAGGCCCTGGTGCAGAAGGTGAAGGCCTCCGCCCAGGAGAGCGGCCAGTCCCTGCCCGATGACGTCACCCTGCGCAAGCAGGCGCTGGATCGCCTGATCCAGGAGAGCCTGCAACTGCAACTGGCGGAGCGCCAGGGGCTCAAGATCAGTGACACCCAGCTGGAGCAGGCTATCCAGAGCATCGCCGCCGACAACAAGATGACTCTGGAGCAGCTGCGTGCCCAGCTGGAGCGGGAAGGGCTGACCTATGCCCAGTACCGGGAAGAGGTGCGCCGCGAGATCCTGATGAACGAGGTGCGCCGCAGCCAGGTGCGCCGTCGCATCAACATCTCCGATCAGGAGGTCAAGCAGGTGGTCGAGGCCCTGAGCAAACAGGGCCAGCAACAGACGTCATATCATATCGGCCATATCCAGGTCGCGCTGCCGGACAACCCGAATGCCGAGCAGCTCAACGCTGCCAAAGCCAAGATCGAGCGCATTCTGGCATCTCTGAAAGAGGGGGCGGACTTCCGCAAGCTGGCCATCGCCGAGAGTAACGGTCCCAAGGCCCTGGAAGGGGGTGATTGGGGCTGGATGAGCCAGCAGGAGATGCCCACCCTCATGGCGGAGGCGGTACAGGGCGCCAAGAAGGGCGACATCGTCGGCCCGCTGCGCTCCGGCGCCGGTCTGCACATCGTCAAGATCTTCGACACCAAGGGTCAGCAGCAGGTGATGCAGACCGAGGTGAAGGCGCGCCACATCCTGATCAAGCCCTCCATCATCCTGAGTGAGGAGAAGGCCAAGGGCACCCTGGACGGCATACTGCACGACATCAAGAGCGGCAAGGCCAGCTTCGCCAGCATGGCGGAGAAGTACTCCGAGGATCCGGGCTCCGCGGTGCAGGGCGGCGAACTGGGCTGGTCCGATCCCAACGTCTATGTGCCGGAGTTCCGCGACATGGTCAATCGCCTGCAGCCCGGCCAGATCAGCGAACCCTTCCGCACCACCCACGGCTGGCACATAGTGCAGCTCGAGGATCGTCGCAGCCAGGATGCCACCGGCAAGGCCCAGGAGCAGCGCGCCTACCAGCTCATCTTCAACCGCCGCTTCACCGAAGAGTCCCAGGCCTGGCTGGATGAACTGCGCGACGAAGCCTACATCCAGATCGAACCCAATTGATGGGCGACAAGCAGATGAACAAGGTGCATCCAGGGCACGCCGAGGCACAACTGAGCTGCCACCGGCTTGCTATCACCCCGGGTGAACCGGCTGGCATAGGCCCGGATCTGGTCCTGCAGATTGCCCAGCGGACCTGGCCCCATCAGCTGGTTGTGATCGCCGATCCCGCCCTGTTGCGCGAACGGGCCGCCCTGCTAGGGCTGTCCGTCGAGCTTGAACCCTATGACGAAAGCGCCCCCACCCGTCCGCAGCGGGCGGGGACTCTGACCGTCTGCCCCGTGCCGCTCGGCGCCCCCGTGGTGCCAGGCAAGCTGGATGAGGGCAACGGCGCCTATGTGCTGGCTACCTTGCAGCGCGCCTGCGACGGCAACCTGAGCGGCGAATTCGCCGCCGTGGTAACCGGGCCTGTGCACAAGGGGATCATCAACCAGGCGGGCGTCTCGTTCAGCGGTCACACCGAGTTCTTCGCCCAGCAGTCCGACACCGCCGATGTGGTGATGCTGCTGGCCACCGAAGGGCTGAGAGTGGCCCTCGCGACCACCCATATTCCCCTTGCCTATGTTGCCAAGGCCATCACCGAGGATCGCCTTGGCAAGGTGATCCGCATCCTGGATGCGGATCTCAAGCGCAAGTTCGGCATCGAACACCCCCGGATCTATGTCTGCGGCCTCAATCCCCATGCCGGGGAAGGGGGTCATCTGGGCCGTGAAGAGATCGATGTCATCGAACCCGCCCTGGCCGCCCTGCGCCAGGAAGGGATCGATCTGGTCGGCCCGCTGCCAGCCGATACCCTGTTCCAGGACAAATACCTCAAGGATGCGGATGCGGTACTCGCCATGTACCACGATCAGGGGCTGCCCGTGCTCAAGTACAAGGGCTTTGGCAACTCGGTCAACATCACCCTCGGACTTCCCTTCATCCGTACCTCGGTGGACCACGGCACAGCGCTGGATCTGGCAGGCAAGAACCTGGCAGACCCCGGCAGCCTCACCACCGCGATCAACCACGCCATCCAGATGGTAGAGAAAAAAAGATATGAGCAGTAAGGTGCACATGGGCCACACGGCCCGTAAGCGTTTCGGTCAGAACTTCTTGCACGACCGGTATGTGATCGACCAGATAGTGGCCGCCATCAACCCGCAACCGGGTCAGAATCTGGTGGAGATCGGCCCGGGTCTGGCTGCGCTCACCGAGCCGGTCGCCGCCCAGATGGACAAGATGACCGTGGTCGAGCTGGACCGGGATCTTGCCGCACGTCTGCGCGAACACCCGACCCTCAAGGAGAAGCTGACCGTCATCGAAGCCGATGCCATGCGCTTTGACTTCAGTACCCTGATGGGGGAAGGCAAGGGGCCGCTGCGCATCTTCGGCAACCTGCCCTACAACATCTCCACCCCCCTCATCTTCCACCTGTGCGAATTTGCCGACCGGGTGGAGGACATGCACTTCATGCTGCAAAAGGAAGTGGTGCTGCGTCTGGCCGCCGGCCCGGGCAGCAAGGCCTATGGCCGTCTGAGCGTGATGACCCAGTACTACTGTCAGGTAGTGCCGGTGCTGGAAGTGGGCCCGGGCGCCTTCAAGCCGGCGCCGAAGGTGGATTCCGCCGTGGTGCGTCTGATCCCGCACAAGAACCCGACTATCGTCGCGAAAGACATTCGTTGCCTGAACCGGGTCTGCACCGAAGGCTTCGGCCAGCGTCGCAAGACCATTCGCAACAGCTTCTCCAACTTCATCACCGACGCCCAGCTGACCGAGCTTGGCATCGATGGCAACCTGCGCCCGGAGAATCTCTCCCTCGAGCAGTTCGTCACGATCGCCAACTGGCTGGCCGACCAGCAACAGGCCTGATCCCATGACCCAAGCCCGGATAGTGGTCCGCCCCCACCCCAGCTATGTGGCGGGAACCGCAGATCCCTACCATTTTCTCTATCGCATCGAGATTGAGAACCTGGGTCCGGGCACGGTGCAACTGCTGCATCGACGCTGGCTCATTACGGATGCCAATGGCAAGATGCTGGAAGTGGAAGGTCCCGGCGTGGTCGGTGAACAACCCCTGATCGCCCCCGGCGAGACCTTTTCCTACCAGAGTGGCGTTCCCCTCGCCACACCGCTTGGCGTGATGGAAGGCAGCTACATCCTGCAGGATGAATCGGGGCAACAATTCGAAGCCCCCATCGCCCCCTTCACGCTGGCCGTCCCCAACATAATCAACTGAGGTTTCATGGCGAACTGTTTCGTCGGTGATATCCAGGGCTGCTACGACGATTTGCGCCGTCTGCTGGATCTTGCCGAGTTCGACTTCGATAACGACACGCTCTGGCTGTGCGGCGATCTCGTCGCCCGGGGGCCGGACTCCCTCAACACCCTGCGTTTCGTCAAATCACTGGGGCAGCAGGCCGTCACCGTGCTCGGCAACCACGACCTGCACCTGCTGGCGGTGGCCCACGGAGTCGCCCCGCTCAAGAAGAAAGACAAGCTGCAGGCGCTGATGGAGGCGCCGGATCGGGACGAGCTGCTGGAGTGGCTGCGTCACCGTCCCCTGCTGGCAGAACACCCCGACCTGCCCATCATGATGGTGCATGCGGGCCTCTCCCCCGCCTGGGACGCCCACACCGCCCGCAGTTGTGCCCGGGAGGTGGAGAGCCTGCTGCGCGGGGATCAGTACAGCTGGCTGCTGCACAACATGTATGGCGATCAGCCCGACAGCTGGAACGACAACCTGCTGGGCATAGAGCGTTACCGCTACATCATCAACAGCTTCACCCGGATGCGCTTTTGCTACTTCGACGGGCGCCTCGACTTCAAATGCAAGAAGGGCCCCACCGAATCGCCCCCGGGCCTGCGCCCCTGGTTCGAGCAGCGCGAGCACCATGTGGATGACCCCATCCTGGTCTTCGGCCACTGGGCGGCCCTGATGGGCAACACCGGCAAATCCGATATCAAGGGACTCGACACCGGGTGCGTCTGGGGCAACAGCCTCACCCTGTGGCGCTACGAGGACGACGCCCTGATCGCCACCCCCTGCCCGGCCTATGCCAAGTAGAGCGGCTCTTTGCGGAACAAGGGAATGATCCGCCGTTGAGAGGAGAGCAATGCCCTCTCCTGCGAAATGGAGCTGAAAACAGAACGGGCCCGGCAATGCCGGGCCCGTTTTTTCATGATGAGCGGATCAGAGCCTGCGCCCCAGCCGTTTCTCGACCTGGCGCCGCTCCCATTCCGGGCCAAACAGCTTGAAGGGCTGGAACAGGTTGATGGCGTGAGAAGCCAGCCCCAACCCCCATCCCAGCATGGGCCACCAGGCCCAGATATAGTCCGGGTTGCTCAGGTAGTTGATGACAAACAGCCCCCCTATCACCAGCACATAGCTCATGAGGTGGCCGTAGAAGCCCCTGAGCCCCTCCACGAACTTCATCGCCTCCCGCTCATCCCGCGCCACCTGCACGCGTCCCCGATCTTCGCCCTCATTCCCTTTCATCTCGCTCTCCTGCAGTTGGGTCACATCGAGCTCGAAGACGGCGGCCAGGGCCTTGAGGGATTCCAGTCCGGGTTGTTGTCCCTGCTCTATTCGCTGAATGGTGCGAACGCTCAGGCCAGTGAGGGTCGCCAGCTGTTCCTGGGACCATCCCCGTTGCAATCTCAACTTCCTGACGATCATCTTACGCTCCTTGTGGTGATTGACAGGGCCAGCATAGGGAAAGGGGATGAGAGGCGACACGACAGATGGCCGACACTCACCTGACTTCCTTTAAAAATCAAAATCTTACTACCACGCAATCGTGGCTTTTGCGCCCCGAGCAGCCAGGCTTGGCGTGCCGCTGGCGGCCAGACGTCACGGGGGGTTACAACCCCTGCATCAGCTCGGCACCAATCTCGAAGGAGCGCAGGCGCGCCTGATGATCGACGATGGGGCCGTTGAACATCAGCTCGTCCGCTCCGGTCTCTGCCAGCAGAGCCTTGAGGCCGTGGCGTACCCGATCCGGCTCCCCTACCAGGGAGCGAGCCAGAGTCTGCTCCATCGCCATCAATTCGCGGGGAGACCACTCATCCCCCAGCGTCTGCACCGGCAGTGGCAGCTTGCCGGCATCCCCCCGGTAGAGACGCAGGAACTGCTGCTGCAGGGTGGTGAACAGGAAGCGGGCCTCACGGTCGGTGTCGGCGGCGATCAGATTGACGCACACCACCGCATGGGGTTTTGGCCAGCGGGCAGAGGGACGGTATTGGGTACGGTAGATCTCCAGCGCCTGCAGCAACATGGCGGGAGCGAAGTGGGAAGCAAAGCCGAACGGCAACCCCATGGCCGCTGCCAGTTGGGCACTGTAGAGGCTGGATCCCAGCAGCCAGATGGGCACATGGAGTCCCTGACCCGGCACCGCCTGCACGGCACCGACCTCGTCGCCGAAATAACTCATCAGTTCGCGTACATCCGCCGGGAAATCATCCACCTCGCCGCTGCGCTGGCGGCGCAGCGCCTGCATGGTGCGCTGATCGCTGCCAGGGGCGCGGCCCAGGCCGAGATCGATGCGATCCGGATAGAGGGAACTCAGCGTGCCGAACTGCTCCGCAATGACCAGGGGGGAGTGGTTCGGCAACATGATGCCGCCAGCCCCGAGCCGCAACGTCGTGGTGCCCCCGGCCAGGTGGCCAATCAGCACCGCTGTGGCGGCGCTGGCAATGCCCGGCATGTTGTGGTGCTCCGCCAGCCAGTAGCGATGGTAACCCCAGCGCTCCGCATGGCGAGCCAGATCCAGCGAGTGGCGAAACGACTCGGCCGGCAGACCACCTTCGGGAACGGGCACCAGATCCAGCACGGAATAGGGGACGACAGACATGGGACACTCCATTGGTTCACAGGGCGTTTATCAGGGGAGCAATGTAGCACGAGATATCTGGACGAATCATCTCACCACAGGGCAAGGGGGCAGCCCGGAGGCCGGCTGTTGATTTCGGGCCGAAGAGCGCAAGATCGAGTCCTAGGCTTTTTGTCATCCAGCAAGCACACTGTTAGGTGACCAATACGGCGATCGCCAGGGGACAAGGATCCGTCCATGACAAACGCAAGTCTCAGTCGCAGACCCTTTTACGTACACATTGCCACCCTTTTCATCCTGCTCTTCTCCTTGCTGGGGGGCGCCCTCATCGTGCTGCAGTTCCAGCAGGGCATGCAGCAGGGGCTGGAGCACGAACGTCAGAGCTTCCAGCAATACCGGGAGCAGCTTGCCCTCGCCATCAAGCTGAACCAGCGACCAGCCCGCATGTCCCTGAATCTGCTGCGCAGCGGCCAGCTGTCCGCCATGACAGACCTCGAGACGCGGCTAGCCTTCCTGCCCCAGCTGGCGGAAGTGCTGGCCAACAGCACCAGTTACGGCGCCATCTATGCCGGTTACGAGGACGGCGATTTCTTTCTGGTACGCAAGCTGACCGAACGGGCGAGAGGGGCGCTGGAGGCGCCTCCACCCGAGAGCCGCCTGCTGGTCCAGAGCCTGCATCAGGGACAGGGAGAGTTCCTCTATTTCGACCAGCGGCTGCGGCTGCTGGAGCGGCGCCCCATGCCGGACTACCGTTTCGATCCGCGAGATCGGGGCTGGTACAAGGAGGCGCGCTGGAGCACGGGCATCATAGTGACCCACCCCTACCTCTTCTTCACTACCCGGGAGCCAGGCATGACACTGGCAGTGGAGAGCGATGATCGCCGGGCGGTGATCGGGCTCGATGCGGGCGTGGAGGGACTCTCTTCCCTCATCGGCGAGTTGCCCCTGCCCGGTCACAGCCAGCTGGTGCTGTTTGACGAGGTCGGGACCCTGCTGGCCACGGATCCCGAGCGCCTTCCAAGCTTCGAGCAACTGAGCCGCCTGCCCATGCTGTCGGCCCTCAATCACCCCATTCTCACCAGGCTGCAACAGGAGATGGCTGCGCGGCCTGCCCTGCTGCATCACCCCGCCGAGCTGACCCTGGCAACGGTTCAGGGTCAGGAGTGGCTGGTCAACCTCTCCTCCCTCGGGGAAGAGTCTCCGTTTTATCTCGCCCTCCTGGTGCCCACCGAGGTGCTCACCGCCCCGGCGCGCCAGGATGCGCTGCACAATCTCGCCTGGGCCCTTGCCGGTCTGCTGCTCCTGCTGCCCGTCATCTGGCTGGCTGCCCGGCGCACTGCCGCCCCCTTGCTGGTATTGACCGGGGAGGCTGAGCGGATCCAGCACTTCGACTTTGGCGAAAGCCCGGGGCCGGATTCGGCGATCCGCGAAATTGACGACCTCGCCCGCGCCATGTCCAGCATGCGCCTGACCCTCGGCAATTTCATGAACATGGGCCGGGCGCTGGCGGCAGAGCATCGCTTCGATTCGTTGCTCAGCCGCATCCTGCACGAGACGGTGGCGGCAGCCCAGGCCGAGGGCGGCTGCCTCTTCCTGGCCCAGGAGAGCGAGATGCAGGCCGTTCATGCCATCTGGCAGGGGCAGCCGCTGGCGTGCGAACAGGTACAGTGGCAGGCGGCGCTGCTCGGCGGACTCTACCACACGGATCGCCTCAGCCTGCCCCTCGACGAGGCACAGTGGGCCCGCTACCTCACCGACTGGGGCCCCTTCCCCGGTGCCTGCCAACTGCTGGTCGAGCCCCTTCACAACCACCGTCAGGAGCTGATCGGCTGCCTGCTGCTGATCCTGCCAGACTGCTCGGCCCGCGAACTGGCCTCGCGCATCAGCCTCATCGAGGCACTAGCGGGCACCTCCTCCTCCGCCATCGAAAACCAGCGCCTGCTGGAGGAGCAGAAGCAACTGCTGGAAGCCTTCATCGAGCTCATCGCCGGTGCCATCGATGCCAAGAGCCCCTACACCGGCGGCCACTGCCAGCGGGTGCCGGAACTGGCCAGGATGCTGACCCAGGCAGCCTGCTCACAGCAGACGGGGCCCTTTGCCGATTTCCGGCTCAACGAAGAGGAGTGGGAGGCCATCCATATCGCGAGCTGGCTGCACGACTGCGGCAAGGTCACCACCCCGGAGTTCGTGGTGGACAAGGCGACCAAACTCGAGACCATTTACGACAGGATCCACGAGATCCGCACCCGCTTCGAGGTGCTCAAGCGGGATGCCCACATCGAGGCACTCTGCGCCCTGCTCCCCCCATCCGGGCAGCAGGCCGCCCTCGAGGCTGTAACCCCCCTCTGGCACACCCTGGATCAGGAGTTCGCCTTCGTGGCCGAGTGCAATCTGGGGGGCGAGTGGATGGCGCCGGAGAAGCTCGCCAGGCTGGATACCATTGCCAGCCGCACCTGGTTGCGCACTCTGGACGATCGGCTCGGCATCAGTCAGGAGGAGCGCAAGCGCCACCAGGAGGCCCCCTCTCCCCTCCCCTGCCGAGAGTCGCTGCTCGCCGACAAGGCGGTCCATCTCATCCCTCGCCCCGAGCACGACAATCTCGCCCGACACAACCCATGGGGCTTCAAGGTGCGGGTGCCCACCCACCTCTACAATAGGGGGGAGCGCTACAACCTCGCCATCGGCCGCGGCACCCTCACCGAAGAGGAGCGCTACAAGATCAACGATCACATCATCCAGACCATACGCATGCTGGAGAAGCTTCCCTTCCCCCGCCATTTGCGCAAGGTGCCGGAGATTGCGGGGGGCCATCACGAGCGGATGGACGGCACGGGCTATCCGCGCCAGTTGCAAGGGGGGCAGATGAGCATTCCCGCCCGCATCATGGCCATTGCAGACATCTTCGAGGCGCTGACGGCGAGCGATCGCCCCTACAAGTCTGGCAAAACGGTCTCCCAGTCCCTGGCCATCATGGTGAAGATGGTGCAGGAACAGCACATAGACCCGGCCCTGTTTGCCCTCTTCATCGAGAGCGGCATCTGGCGGGACTACGCCAGACGCTTCCTCGCCCCCGAGCAGTTGGACGAGGTCGAATGCCAGGCCCTGCTGGCAGGATCACACTGACCTTCCGCCAGCACTCGCCCATAAAAAAAGGTTCTTCGCGGGATCTTGGGGAAGTGGAAGTTGACAGACAGGGTGCTGGTAAACTGGCTGTCTCCAAACACACCACCACCATCACCCTGCTGTCGCCGTGCATCATATTGATATTGCCTCCTTCTGGCCAGG
>NZ_JALIHH010000007.1:0-69184 GCF_022869435.1 Aeromonas sp. LsrichE-8G | reverse complement strand
AATCGCAGCTTCAAGGATTACGACGACATCCTTGATGCCTGCACATCGGCCTGGAAGCACTTTATTGCCGATGTGGAGCGGGTGATGTCACTTTGTAGCCGAGATTGGATAAAACTGACCTAATGTTTAATCCGATTGGTATAAAACTGCGGGGCAGAAGAGGGAGAACTGAACCCCTGACATGAAAAAGCCCCCGATAAACGGGGGCTTGTCATGTTGCGCTGTGGCTTAGAGCGCGGCGATCTCGGCCTGCTGAGCTTCCAGCTTGGTCAGCTGGAGACGGTAATCTTCCAGCTTCTCGCGCTCCTTGATGATGACCGCTTCCGGCGCCTTGGCGACGAAGGCCTCGTTGCCGAGCTTGCCTTCGATGCGGCCGCACTCGCCCACCAGACGGGCCACCTCTTTGGCCAGACGGGCCAGCTCGGCATCCTTGTCGATGAGACCGGCCATGGGGATCATCAGCTCGGTGGCACCGATCAGCTTCTTGACCGACAGCGGGGCGGTTTCACCTGCGCCAAGCACGCGAATGGATTCCAGACGGGCCAGCGACTTGAGGAAGGCCTCGTTGCCCTGGGCGCGCTGGGCATCCTTGGCATCGCACTGGAGCAGCACGTTGAGGGGCACGCTCGGGGCCACGTTCATCTCGGCGCGGATGTTGCGGATGCTGACGATGAACTCCTTCACCCACTCCTGATCCGCCATCGCGGCGTCGTCCACCTTGGCGGCGTCGAATTCCGGGAAGGCCTGAATCATGATGGTGTCGGCGTGCACGCCGGCCAGCGGGGCGACCGATTTCCAGATGGTCTCGGTGATGAACGGGATGATCGGGTGTGCCAGGCGCAGCAGGGTCTCGAGGACACTGACGAGGGTGTGGCGGGCAGCGCGCTGCTCGGCCTCGGAACCCTTGGTCAGCACCGGCTTGGTCAGCTCCAGATACCAGTCACAGAACTGGTTCCAGATAAATTCGTACAAGACGCCTGCCGCGATATCGAAGCGGTAGGTATCGAGGGCGGTGCGGAAGTCTCGGATGGCCACTTGCAGCTGGGACTGGATCCAGCGATCCGCCAGGCTGAACTGCATCTCGCCACCATTCCCTTGCGAAGAGAAGCCGCAATCCTGATCTTCGGTGTTCATCAGCACATAGCGGGAGGCGTTCCACAGCTTGTTGCAGAAGTTGTTGTAGCCATCCAGGCGCTTCATGTCCCAGTTGATGTCACGACCGGTGGAGGCGAGCGCCGCCAGGGTGAAGCGCAGGGCGTCGGTGCCGTGGGCATTGATCCCTTCCGGGAACTGCTTGGCGGTGCGCTTGGCGATCTTCTCGGCCATCTGCGGCTGCATCATGTTGCCGGTGCGCTTCTCCAGCAGGTCTTCCAGGGAGATGCCGTCGATCATGTCGAGGGGGTCCAGCACGTTGCCCTTGGACTTGGACATCTTCTGGCCTTCTTCGTCACGGATGAGGCCGGTGATGTAGACGGTCTTGAACGGGACTTGCGGCTGGCCGTTCTCGTCCTTGATGAAGTGCATGGTCATCATGATCATCCGGGCAATCCAGAAGAAGATGATGTCGAAGCCGCTCATCAGCACGTCGGTCGGGTGGAAGGTCTTGAGTGCCTCGGTGTTGTTCGGCCAGCCCAGGGTGGAGAAGGTCCACAGGGCGGAGCTGAACCAGGTGTCGAGCACGTCTTCGTCCTGACGCAGCACGGTCACGGACGGGATGCTGTGCTTGGCGCGCACTTCCTCTTCGTTGCGGCCCACGTAGACGTTGCCGGCATCGTCATACCAAGCCGGGATGCGGTGACCCCACCACAGCTGACGGGAGACGCACCAGTCCTGAATGTCGCGCATCCAGGAGAAGTACATGTTTTCGTACTGCTTCGGCACGAACTGGATGCGGCCATCTTCCACCGCCTCGATGGCGGTCTTGGCCATGGGGGCCACGCGCACGTACCACTGGTCGGTCAGCATGGGCTCGATGGGCACGCCGCCGCGATCGCCGTAAGGCTGTTGCAGCACGTGATCCTTGATCTCGGCCAGGAGGCCCAGCTCGTCCAGCTTGGCGACGATGGCCTTGCGGGCGGCGAAGCGCTCCATCCCGGCGAACTCGGTCGGCAGGGCGGCGTCATAGGCGGTGCTGGGATTGCCATTGGTATCGACCACTTCGGCCTCGGCACGCACGTGGGCGTCCAGGGTGAAGATGTTGATCATCGGCAGGTTGTGGCGCTTGCCCACTTCGTTGTCGTTGAAGTCGTGGGCCGGGGTGATTTTCACGCAGCCGGTGCCCTTCTCCATGTCGGCATGTTCGTCGGCGACGATGGGGATCAGACGATTCACCAGCGGCAGCAGGATGTGCTGGCCGATCAGCGCCTTGTAGCGGGGGTCTTCCGGGTTCACGGCCACGGCGGTATCACCCAGCATGGTTTCCGGGCGGGTGGTGGCGACGATCAGGTGATCCTGGCCTTCGGCGGTCTTGGCGCCGTTGGCCAGCGGGTAGCGAAGGTGCCACATGTGGCCCTTGATCTCGCGGTTTTCCACTTCCAGGTCGGAGATGGCGGTGTTGAGCTTGGGATCCCAGTTCACCAGACGCTTGCCGCGGTACATCAGGCCATCTTCGTAGAGACGGACGAACACTTCCTGCACGGCGGCGGAGAGGCCCTCATCCATGGTGAAGCGCTCGCGCTCCCAGTCCACGGAGTCACCCAGACGGCGCATCTGACGGGTGATGGTGCCGCCGGACTCTTCCTTCCACTGCCAGATCTTGTCGATGAAGGCTTCCCGGCCGTAATCGTGGCGGGTCTTGCCCTCTTCTGCGGCGATCTTGCGCTCAACCACCATCTGGGTGGCGATACCGGCGTGGTCGGTACCCGCCTGCCACAGGGTGTTCTTGCCCTGCATGCGGTTGTAGCGGATCAGGGTGTCCATCAGGGTCTGCTGGAAGGCGTGGCCCATGTGCAGGCTGCCGGTGACGTTCGGCGGCGGGATCATGATGCAGAAGGAGTCTTTGCTGGTGTCGCCGTGGGGCTTGAAGTAACCCTGGGCTTCCCAGTGCTGGTAGAGCGCCTGTTCGATGGCGTTGTGATTAAAAGTCTTTTCCATGGTCTCGCCGTATTCTGGATGGATGGATTCTGGTGTTGATTCGTCGTGGATCGAGGGTGGCACAGTCAGGGCTGCGCCGGATCCGGTGCGGCAAGGACGGGCTGATCCCTCATCTCGAGGGTATGGCCCGCCTGGCGATAGTGCTTGTAGCGCTCGCGGGCTTGCTGCTTTTGCGTTTCGTCAGTGGGGACAAAATCTACCACTTGAGCGAAGTGTCCTGCAAACAAAGGTGTCTGCCGGGCCAGGTTGATGAGGCAGGCATAGCGCCGCCGTGGCGGCTGATGGCCTATCTCCACCGGAGCCTGACCGCTCTCCCCCTGCAACTGGTGCGGCACGAAGCGATCGGGCGGCAACTGCCACAACAGCTCGTCCAGACGCAGGGCCTGGGCCTCGTCCTCGCACAGCAGATAGAGGTGGCCTGCGCTCCAGCCATCGGCCGCAAGCTGGCAGGCGAGGCGCTCGACGGCGGAGGCATCCGCATCATCGGGCTGGCTCATCAGGTAAAAGGTCACTTGGCTCATCAGGTCGGTCCCGTTTGGCTGTGACGGACAGCGATTGGCCGTCTTCGGGAGCCGCGTCTGGCACGGACTTCCCGGATTCTCTCAATGAAACAAGGAAGAGGCAGGCCTCTTCCTTGTGATACAGGGTAACGCCTTCTCGCATCGCTCTTCGAGTCGATGGGGAAGGGGATCACTCCTTGTCTTCGACGTCCGCCACGCCGGCCCGGTTGAGCAGGAACTGGGTCAGCAGGGGCACAGGACGGCCGGTGGAGCCCTTCTCCTTGCCGCTCTTCCAGGCGGTTCCTGCGATATCCAGGTGGGCCCAGTTGTATTTCTTGGTGAAGCGCGACAGGAAGGCGGCGGCGGTGATGGTACCGGCCGGACGGCCACCGATGTTGGCCATGTCTGCGAACGGGCTTTCCAGCTGCTCCTGATACTCGTCGAACAGGGGCAGGCGCCAGGCGCGATCGCCGGCCTGTTCGGAGGCGTTGAGCAGCTCGTGGGCCAGGGGGTTGTGGTTCGCCAAGAGGCCAGAAGTATGGTGGCCAAGGGCGATGATGCAGGCACCGGTCAGGGTCGCCACGTCGATCACGGTCTCGGGATCGTAGCGGTCCACATAGGTGAGGGCATCGCACAACACCAGGCGGCCTTCGGCGTCGGTGTTGAGCACCTCGACGGTCTGGCCGGACATGGTAGTGAGGATGTCACCGGGGCGGTAGGCGTTGCCCCCCGGCATGTTCTCACAGCCCGCCAGCACGCCGATGACGTTGATGGGCAGCTGCAACTGGGCCAGGGCGTGCATGGTGCCGAGCACGGAGGCGGCGCCACCCATGTCGTACTTCATCTCGTCCATGCCGTCTGCCGGCTTGATGGAGATGCCGCCGGAGTCGAAGGTCAGCCCCTTGCCCACCAGCACGATGGGCTTGGCGTCGGCGTTGCCCTTGTACTCGATGATGGCCATCATGGCTTCGTTCTCGGAGCCACGGGCCACCGCCAGGTAGGAGTTCATGCCGAGCTCGGCCATCTCCTGCTCCCCCACCACCCTGGTGGTGATGTTGTCATAGGCATCCGCCAGACGGCGGGCCTGGGAGGCGAGGTAGGCGGGATTGCAGACGTTGGGCGGCATGTTCGCCACGTCGCGGCAGATGCGCACCCCTTTCGCCACGGCCAGGCCGTGATTGATGGCGCGCTCGCCTATGGTCAGTTCCCGACGCGTCGGCACGTTGAAGACCAGCTTGCGCAGCGGACGGCGCGGTTCGGCCTTGTTGGTCTTGAACTGATCGAAGCTGTAGAGGCCCGCCTTGGTGGTTTCCACCGCCTGACGCACCTTCCAGTAGGTATCCCGACCCTTGACGTGCAGCTCGGTCAGGAAGCAGACCGCTTCCATGGAGCCGGTTTCGTTCAGGGTGGTGATGGTCTTGTTGATGATCTGCTTGTACTGGCGCTCGTCGAGTTCGCGCTCCTTGCCGCACCCGACCAGCAGTACGCGCTCGCTGAGCACGCCCGGTACTTGATGCAGCAGCAGCATCTGGCCCGGTTTCCCTTCCAGGTCGCCACGGCGCAGCAGCGAGCTGAGGTAGCCGTCGCTGATCTTGTCCAGCTGTTCGGCAACCGGAGAGAGGCGGCGGGGCTCAAAAACGCCGACCACGACGCAGGCACTGCGTTGCTTCTCAGGACTGCCACTCTTTACACTGAACTCCATGGAATCTCCTACATCCTAAAGACAAAAGGCACCATTTATTGAATAATGCGGTGCTTGTTGGGGTATCAGAGGCGGAGCGAACAGTCACAGGCTCCGCAGTTCAAACTGGTAAAAATCCAATATAGGGCCCTATTTTTCAGGCATTCGACTAAAAACACAAGTTTACTTGGGAATGACTGTGATCGTTTTCCGATATTTGTTCAGGGAGACCCTGAAAACCCAGCTGGCGGTGCTCTTCGTGCTGCTGCTTATCTTCGTCAGCCAGCAATTTATCCAGATCATCGGCGATGCCGCCGATGGCGAGGTGCCGACGCGCCTGGTTTCCACCCTGCTGCTGCTCAACCTGCCGAATATGGCGCTGTTGATGCTGCCTATCAGTCTGTTTTTAGCCATTCTGTTTGCTCACGGCCGTTTGTATGCGGAAAGCGAGATGACGGTGATGCATGCGGTGGGCTTCAGCCACCGTTTCATCATGGGCAGCGCCATGGTGCTGGCCCTGCTGACGGCGGCCGTCGCGGCGTTCAACACCGGCTGGATCGCCCCCCAGGCCAAGGAGCGCGAGTACCAGGTGATCGACGAGTTCAAGGCCGATCCGGGCATCTCCTTCCTGCAGGCCGGCCGTTTCATGGAGCTCGACAAGGGGCGGCTGGTCGCCTACATCCAGGATCTGAACGACAAGGGGTCGGAGTTGCAGAAGATCTTCGTGCTGCAACGGGCCGAAGGCACCTCGCCGCCCTCGGTGGTGGTGGCGACGGAAGGGGTGGTCACGGTCGACAACAACGGACTGCAGTGGCTCACCCTGAAGGACGGTTCCCGCTACGAGGGGCACTTCAATACCCGCCAGTTCCAGATCTCCCAGTTCGACGAATACAGCCTGGTGATCCGCCAGCAGGAGATGGAGCGATCCAACCGCAAGGCGGCGGCCAAGCCGACCATGGCGCTGCTCGGCACTCAGGACAACCAGCTGATGGCGGAGCTGCAGTGGCGCCTGTCGCTGCCGCTCTCCATCCTGGTGCTCACCTTCCTGGTGGTGCCGATGGCGCGGGTCAACCCCCGTCAGGGGCGCTACGCCAAGCTGCTGCCGGCCATTCTGCTCTACCTCTCCTACTTCCTGCTGCTCAGCGCCGCCCGGTCGGCCATCGACAGCGGGCGTCTGCCCCACTGGCCCGGCATGTTCCTGGTGCCCCTGGTCTATCTGCTGCTGATCGGCCTGCCGCTCAACCTGCAGGGCACCAGCTGGTGGAACGGGATGAAGGGGCACTTCTTCCGGAGAAAGTCAGCATGATGCTGCAACCTAGGAGTTTCTGCTGATGTTCGGCATTCTCGATAGATACATAGGCAGGGTCATCTTCATGTCGATCCTGCTGTGCGAGCTGACCCTGGTGGGGCTGGCGGCGCTCATCAAGTACGTGGAGCAGTTGAAGGCGGTCGGGGAAGGCAACTACGACATGCTCAATGCCCTCTACTTCGTGCTGCTCTCCATGCCGAAAGAGGCGGTGCTCTTCTTCCCGCTGGCGGCCCTGCTGGGCGGCCTGATCGGTCTGGGCCAGCTGGCGACCAGCTCCGAACTGGTGGTGATGCAGGCGGCGGGCCGCTCCAAGATCAGCATCGTCATGGCGGCGCTCAAGACGGCGATCCCCCTGATGTTGCTGGTGGGCCTGATGGGAGAGTACGTGGCCCCGGCTGCCAAGCGGATGGCGGACGACATCAAGGCGGGCGCCATGTCGGAAGGGCGGCTGACCGTCTCGGCCTATGGGGTCTGGGCCCGCGACGGCAACAACTTCGTCAGCATCAACGGGGTGCGCAACGACGGCGCCCTGACCGGCATCACCCTCTACCGCTTCACGCCGTCCCGCAACCTGATCGACGTGGTCCAGGCGCAGGAGGGGGTGTTCGAGCAGCATCACTGGCTGCTCAAGGGGGTGCATGTCACCCGCTTTGACGACCCCACCCGAGTCCTGGATGAAAAGCATGCCCAGATGGAGTGGCAGTCCGAGCTGACTCCCAAGCAGCTCGGGGTGGTCAGCATAGACCCCGAGAACCTCCCCATCTCCGGTCTGATGGACTATATCGGCTATCTGGACGCCAACAAGCAGGACGCCGGTCGTTACAAGCTGGAGATGTGGCGCAAGCTGCTGTCGCCGCTCTCCGTGGTGGCCATGATACTGCTCGCATCCTCCTTCATCTTCGGCCCGCTGCGCTCGGTGAGCATGGGGGCGCGGATGCTGATGGGGATCATGACCGGCTTCGCCGTTTACGTCAGCGATCGGGTATTCGGCCCCGTCAGCCTGGTCTATGCGGTGCCCCCCATACTGGCGGCCATCGCGCCCAGCCTGCTATTTGGCGGCATCTCCTTCTACATCCTGAGCCGCAAGCAGTAGCGGTCTGAGGGGCGGTGGCGTCGCTGGCAAAAGGCGGCCATTGCTCTCGATGCACCGTTTCCGTCAAGGTTCTGGGCTGCAAGCAGTCAGTTCTGGTCAACAAAAAGGGCACCTCGGGGTGCCCTTTTTCGTTGCCGTCTTGGGATCAGCGATTGAGTTGCTCCAGGTTTTCCGTCTTGCCGAGCACCACCACCTCGCACTCGGCCCAGATGTCCTGGAAGGCGCGGGGGCGGGCGCGATTGAACACACACAGCAGGTTGCCCAGGCCAAAGGCCGAGGTGGCGAGCCGGATCAGGGCCTGGGTGACGCGAATATTGCTGCCGTCCAGGTTCTGGATGCGCAGGCGCCAGGCCCGCATGCCGATGGTCTGGCCGGCGCGGACCCAGAACCAGGTGTAGAAACCGCAGATGACGAAGGCCAGCCAGGCGCTGTAGAGGGGGCTGGTGAGCAGCCAGGCGGCATCCTTGCCCTCGGGGACGCTCGCCATGCCGGTGGCCAGCAGCAGGTGGGCCACCCCCATGCCGATGAAGCCGGCGATGATCAGCAGGGCAATCACCACCAGATAGTCATAGAGCAGGGCGCCGAGACGGCGCAGCAGACCGGCGGACGGATGCCGGGGAGCAGGCTGGAGAGGGGTGGGGGTCTTGCGCTTGGCCATGATGATTATTCCATTAATATGATGCGGGCATTCTATGTAACTGGCCTGGCATCGGCAAGGCGTTGAATAAATGAGCAAACAACGGTGGGGGCAAGAAAAACACCTTGCATGGCCAAGCGCCATTCGTATAATCCCTCGCAGCTGCCCGGGTGGCGAAATCGGTAGACGCAGCGGATTCAAAATCCGCCGTAGCAATACGTGTCGGTTCGAGTCCGACCCCGGGCACCATCAGATTCCATGACAAAAGGCCATCCTCGCGGATGGCCTTTTGTTTTTCCGGGCGGTGCTAAGAGGTGTACCCACAGACCCACAGACCCACAGACCCACAGACCCACAGACCCACAGACCCACAGACCCACAGACCCTCAGACCCTCAGACCCTCAGACCCTCAGACCCTCAGACCTTCAGACCTTCAGACCCACAGGCTCTCGGGCCATCAGCCTCTCGGACTGCCATCCCCTCAGTCGATGTTCTGCGCGATGCGCCACAGCACGCCTGAGGGGTCGTACAGACAGAACTCCTTCATGCGCCACGGCTGGGTGACGAGCTCCGTGACCCGGACGCCGTAGCGGGCGGCGATCTGGCTCGCCTCCACTTGGGCCCGCCAGGCGGCCACGTCCTCTACCAGGAGGTGCATCATGAGCTGCTCGGCCAGCCCCGGGGGGTTGCCATCCTGCAGCAGGAAGCTTGCGTTGCCGAGATGAAAATAGGCCACGCCGTCGCCATCGGAGGCCAGGGTAAAGCCGAGATCCTGATAGAACTGCTTTGACAGCGTGAAATCCCGGGCAGGCACGAAGGCCTTGATTTCGGTCACGTTGAGATTGGGCATGGGCTCCTCGCGGCGCTGGGAACAGGGGAAGATGGCTTGCCAGTATGACCGGGCATTTCGGGGCAGGCTAGACGAATGGCGCGCGTTTGCACTCTTAAAGTGCTTGTGCCCCTCGGGTGGGGGGATATTGGCCGTCAGCCTCATTTGATTTCACCATGGTATGGCCCATTTCATTTATTTCATAAATACCTTAGCGGGATAGGTGAGCCTGCCAGGGTGACATCACCAGGGGTTCGCCCCGTCATTGTGAGGTGGTTGGGTCATCCTGGTGCATTTTCCCGGCAATGCACAGCCAAAGTGCGATTTTCCCCCTGTAACCGGGCATCGTGCGCCAAGATGGTGCGTGTTGAATGTGATAAAAACATAACGCCATGAAATAAAAGGATTATTTTTCTTGGCCTGCTTTATGCTTTCCCCATGTCATGTCGCCATGATGTCTCCGTGAGCCACACAGGTGCGGTGGGCAGGTGGCCAGGTTGGAAATGCATATCAGGAAATGGACCCGGATGCCGGGACGACAAGGAGAGGGCTGTATGTTCAAGAGACTCGTAATGACTGGCCTGCTGGCGCTGGCCGCCACCATGGCCGCCCCGGGCTGGGCCGAAGAGGTGGCCGCGCAGGCCGATGTGGTACAGGCGGCCGCGACCGTGACCATCAACAAGGGGGACAATACCTGGCTGATGGTGGCGGCGGCCCTGGTGATCCTGATGTCCGTGCCGGGCCTCGCCCTCTTCTACGGCGGCCTGGTGCGCGCCAAGAACATGCTGAGTGTGCTGATGCAGGTGTTCACCCTGTTCTGCCTCATCACCGTCCTCTGGGTGGTCTACGGCTACTCCCTGGCCTTCACCGAGGGCGGCGCCTTCTACGGCTCCTTCGACAAGGTGCTGCTGATGGGGGTGACGCCGGATTCCATCGCCGCCACCTTCAGCAAGGGGGTCGGGATCAGCGAGTTCATCTACGTGGTGTTCCAGGGCGCCTTTGCCGCCATCACCTGCGGGCTCATCGTCGGCGGCTTTGCCGAGCGGATGAAGTTCTCGGCGGTGCTGCTGTTCGCGGTGATCTGGTTCACCTTCGCCTATATCCCGATGGCGCACATGGTGTGGTACTGGGCGGGTCCGGATGCCTACACGGATGCGGCCGCCGCCGAAGCGGCCGGTGCCACCGCAGGCTATCTGTTCCAGCACGGCGCTCTGGACTTCGCCGGCGGCACAGTGGTGCACATCAACGCCGCGGTGGCCGGTCTGGTTGGGGCCTTCATGGTGGGCAAACGGGTTGGCTATGGCCGTGACCCCATGACCCCCCACAGCCTGACCATGACCATGATCGGTGCCGCCTTGCTGTGGTTCGGCTGGTTCGGCTTCAACGCTGGTTCCTCCCTCGAAGCCAACGGCACGGCGGCCCTGGCCTTCGCCAACACCTGGATCGCACCGGCCGCTGCCGCCCTCTCCTGGACCTTCGCCGAGTGGGCGATGAAGGGCCGTCCCTCCCTGCTTGGCGCCGTGTCCGGTGCGGTGGCGGGCCTGGTCGCCATCACCCCTGCCGCCGGTTTCGTCGGTGTGGGGGGCGCCCTCATCATCGGCCTGCTCAGCGGTGTGGCTGGTCTGTGGGGCGTGCACGGTCTCAAGCGTCTGCTGGGGGCCGATGACAGCCTGGACGTGTTCGGCCTGCACGGGGTGTGCGGGATCCTGGGTGCCGTGCTGACCGGGGTGTTCGCCAGCCCGGATCTGGGCGGCACCGGGGTGTGGGACTATGTGACCAACCAGGTGGCCGAGGGGTACTCCATCCTGGCCCAGGTCAAGGTACAGGTCATCGGCGTGGGGGTGACCGTGGTCTGGACCGCCCTGGTCTCGGCCGTGGCCTACAAGCTGGTGGACCTGCTGATCGGTCTGCGGGTGAAGGAAGATGCCGAGCGCGAAGGGCTGGACGTGACCAGCCACGGCGAGAAAGCCTACAGCCATTGATCCTGCTGCCATGAATGTCATACCGCCGGCCCCGTCCGGCGGTTTTTTTATTGGGGCGGGCTGGCCAGGCTGCCCGGACCGGGCCGCTGGTGGCCGGGGTCGCTATTTGTGTTTGCAGGGTCTTTTATGCCTGCATTTTGGGCGGATCTCCGCTAAACTCTGCCACCCTTTATTCGGGGTCGCCGGGTCTGCCCCGTCGTCACCCTCTCTATTCATGCCTTCGGAGCCGCTCATGCCGTTAGTGGGACACCAACATCAGATCGATATTCTGGAACTGACCGACAAGGGGGATGGCAAGGGTCGCCTGTTCGATCGCCCCCTGTTTGTCGAGGGTCTGCTGCCCGGTGAGCAGGCGCTGGTCGAGTTGACCGAGGTCAAACCGAACTACCTGCACGGCAAGCTGGTCGAGTTGACCCAGCCCTCTGCCGATCGGGTGGCCGATTTTTGCCCCAACACCGAATGCGGTGGCTGCCAGGTGCGCCCGCTGGCCTATCCGGCCCAGCTTGCCCTCAAGCAGAGCCTGGTGCAGAGCGCACTGGAGCAGGTCGGGCTGGGTGAGGCCGTGGTCAACCCCATCCTCGGCATGGAGACGCCGTTTGCCTACCGCAACAAGGCCCAGTACGCGGTGCGTGGCAGCGAGGCGGGCGCCGAGATCGGCTTCTACCGCAAGCACTCCCATGACCTCATCACCGCCGATGATTGCGCGGTGCAGGATTCGCTGCACGTGGAGCTCAACGCCCGGGTACGCAACTGGATGCGCGAGCACGACATCGCGGCCTATGACGAGGTGGCCCACACCGGCTGCGTGCGCAACCTGATGACCCGCAAGGGCTTCAAGAGCGGCGAGCTGATGGTGGTGCTGGTGACCCTGGGCGAAGCGCTGCCGTTCGAAGCCGAGCTGCTGGCGGCCCTGGCGGATCTGCCGGTCACCACCCTGGTGCAGAACATCAACGAGGTGCGTACCAACCGCATCCTGGGTGACAAGAACCGGGTGCTGCTGGGCAGCGGTGTGATCCGCGACAAGATCCACGAGCTCGAATTCGAGATCTCGCCCCTCTCCTTCTTCCAGAACAACCCGAGCCAGACCGACGTGCTCTACTCCAAGGCGCTGGAGTATTGCGAGCTGACCGGCAGCGAGACGGTGTTCGACATCTATTGCGGCATCGGCACCATCTCCCTGTTCCTGGCAGGCAAGGCCGCCAAGGTGGTGGGGATTGAGTCGGTGGAGAGTGCCATCAGCGACGCCCGTCGCAATGCGGCCCTCAACGGCATCGAGCAGACCGAGTTCCACGTGGGCAAGGCGGAGCAGCTGATGCCTGCCCTGCATGCCGACGGGGTGAGTGCCGACGTGGTGGTGATGGATCCGCCCCGCAAGGGCTGTGACAAGGCGGTATTGCAGACCCTGGTGGCCATGGCGCCGCGCCGGCTGGTCTATGTCTCCTGCAACCCCCAGACCCTGGCCCGGGATCTCGCCTGGCTGGTCAAGCAGGGCTTCGTGCTGGACGAGGTGCAGCCGGTGGACATGTTCCCGCACTCCATGCACGTGGAAGCCGTTGCTCGCCTGAGCCTGTCAGCGAAAGCCTGATCGGGCCGAGGGCGTGGCGTTAGCCAGATGGCTCTGATAGAAACGACTCCTGAGGGAGTCGTTTTTTTATGGTCGTGGTCGGCAGAACCACCAGGCAGGGAGATCGGCGTGATGATTCGTATGGCAGGGGTGGAGGATGCGGCGGTGCTGGATCACTTCTTCGGGCAACTGGACAGGGAGACCCGCTTCATGCTGTATGAAGCGGGAGAGCGCCCCTCGGACATCGAGGGGCAGCGCAGGCGGCTCGAGGCCATGGCCGCAGCCCCCAATCAGGCCATGTGGCTGCTGGAGCTGGCGGGGGAGGTGCAAGGGTTTGCCGCGCTCCTTGGTGGCGGCCTGGCACGCAACCGCCACTGTGCCCTGGTGGTGATGGGGCTGTGTTCGAGGGCGCGCGGGCAGGGATGGGGGGAACGGTTGCTGCGTACCCTGATCGCGACCGCGAGGGATCTCGGTATCCACCGGCTGGAGCTGGGAGTGATGGCCCACAACGAGGTGGCCCACGCCTTGTATCGCAAGTGCGGGTTCGTGGAGGAAGGGGTGAGACGGCAGGCCTATCGGCTGGACGAGGGCTATGTGGACGAGATTTCCATGGGGCTGCTGCTGCCGCTGGACAGGCCATGACGCCGCTGGCCCCGAGATGCTGGTCTGGGGAGTTGGATTGGGGCAAGCTTGTGGGGAAACCATCGAGACAAGGAGGCGCCCATGAAGGGGATATTGCTGCGTTGGCTGGCTCGCTACGATGCCTGGTGCCAGGAGTGGGGACTCACACCGGAGAACCGGCGCTGCTGCGCGCCGGTACGCCATGATGAAGAGGAGAAGCGCCCGGACAAGGGCGACGACCTCACTGGAACTGGCGGGTCACGGCGCCAGTGACGCTGTTGTAGTCGAACGAGAGCCCGTCGGGGTATGCCGGGAAGCGGCCCACGGAGCTGCGCAGGGTATAGCGGCAGTTGTCGTGACGAAGGGCGCCGTCAGCCTGAGCGTCTGCCGGGATGAGCCGGGAGATGTAGTCACTGTCTGAATCCTGGTGCAACTCATCGGCCACCGTCAGATCGGTATCGAGCAGGGCGCCAAACAGGCTCTCGCAGTCGTCCCGGCTGCTGACGGAGATCTGATCGCTGTCGCCACCGGGGAAGACGGTATCGGGCCCCTGACCTCCCTGGTCCTCCTTGGTGCCCACCGGCCAGCCATGGCTGTTGATGTCGAGATCCTGCCTGCCCATGCCGCTAAAGTTGTAGAGTGCCAGGGGCTCCCCCTTAACCTTGACCGCCCAGCCGGCGTGGGCGAGCCGGGCGGCACTGGCAAAGCTGCCCGCCGTGGCCGAGACGCTGCTCTTGAGCCCGTCGTCCTGGATGTTGATGAAGCGGGGCAGGGCGGTCACGGCCAGGATCCCCAGCACGATGATGACCAGCACCAGTTCTATCAGGGTAAAGCCTCGGGAAACGTGTGTTGGCATGGAATGAACCCATTGAGTACGACAGACAGGTAAGCGCGACATGGAATTGATAGACACCCACTGCCACCTCGATTTTCCGGTCTTTGACGCCGATCGGGAGGCGCTGCTGACCCGGTGGCGCCAGCTGGGGGTGGGCGAGTATATCATCCCCGCCGTGGGAGAGGAAAACTGGGGGCGGGTGATGGCGCTGGCCGAGCGCCACGACGACATCCGTTATGGCCTGGGGATCCATCCCTGGTATGTGGGCAAGCAGCCCCGGGATGTACTGACCCGGCTGGAGACCCTGCTGGCGAGTCGGCCCCGTGGGCTGGTGGCCGTGGGGGAGTGCGGGCTGGATCTGCGCTCCCATGTGCCGCAGGAGGGGCAGGTCGAGATGTTCGAGGCGCAGGTGCGGCTGGCCATGGCGCATGCGCTGCCCCTCATCGTCCACTCGGTGCGTGCCAACGACACGGTCGCCAAGATCCTGCGGCGCTTCACTCCGCCACAAGGGGGCGTCATTCACGCCTTCAGCGGCTCCCTGCATCAGGCGGAGGTGTTCTGGCAACTGGGTTTCAGGCTGGGGATCGGGGGGGTCATCAGCTATGAGCGGGCCAACAAGACCCGGGAGGCGATACGCCAGATGCCGCTGGAGGCCTTGCTGCTGGAAACCGACGCTCCCGACATGCCGCTGCAAGGCCAGCAGGGGGAGGTGAACACGCCGGCCAGCCTGCCGACCATAGCCCGCTTGTTGGCACAATTGCGGCAGCAACCGCTGGAGGATGTTATTTCGGTGTTACATGACTCCACCCGGCGGCTGTTCCCCCCGGGAAATCATGAAATTAACATTTGATTATCAAATGATGACCGAGTGATAAAAAACAGGGCCCATAAAAATCGTTTGCGGTCTAATTAAACGATGTTCAGGCCGTTTGTGGCTTATAAAATGTGACCAGTATTCTATTTTGTCGCACCGTAATTAGTATAATGCGCACCCTTGATTAGCGGCTTCAATACACAAATCGTTAACAAGCTGGCAGGTGCTACTAAAGAGGAAGTGTTAATAATGAATCTGATAATGGGTCTGGTAGGGATGGCGACGCTCATCCTTATTGCGGTGCTGTTCTCCAGCAACCGCAAGGCAATCAAAATTCGTACCGTAGGTGGCGCCTTTGCCATCCAGGCCGGTCTGGGGGCCTTCGTGCTCTACGTGCCGGTCGGTCGTGACATCCTGGTGGGCGTGTCCGACGCCGTCTCCAGCGTCATCGGTTATGGCCAGAACGGCATCGAATTCCTGTTCGGTGGTCTGGTTGGCAACAAGATGTTCGAAGTGTTCGGTGGCGGTGGCTTCGTCTTCGCCTTCCGCGTCCTGCCCGTCATCATCTTCTTCTCTTCCCTGATCGCGGTACTCTACTACCTCGGCATCATGCAGTGGGTGATCAAGCTGCTGGGCGGCGGTCTGCAGAAGGTGCTGGGCACCTCCCGTACCGAATCCCTCTCCGCCACTGCCAACATCTTCGTCGGTCAGACCGAAGCCCCGCTGGTGGTACGTCCCTTCATCTCCAAGATGACTGACTCCGAGCTGTTCGCCGTCATGTGTGGTGGTCTGGCTTCCGTTGCCGGCTCCGTGCTGGCCGGTTACGCCTCCATGGGCGTCAAGATGGAATACCTGATCGCCGCCTCCTTCATGGCTGCCCCGGGTGGTCTGCTGTTCGCCAAGTTGCTGGTACCGGAAACCGAGACCCCGAGCTACGACGAGAACACCGCAGAAGGTGAGCTGGACGACAAGCCGGCCAACGTGATCGACGCTGCCGCCGCCGGTGCCTCCGCCGGTCTGCAACTGGCCCTGAACGTGGGTGCCATGCTGCTGGCCTTCATCGGCCTCATCGCCATGATCAACGGCATCTTCTCCGGTGTGGGCGGCTGGTTCGGTTACCCGCAACTCTCCCTGGAGCTGCTGCTGGGCTGGCTGTTCTCCCCGCTGGCCTTCCTGATCGGCGTGCCCTGGAGCGAAGCGGTCGTGGCCGGTTCCTTCATCGGTCAGAAGCTGGTGGTCAACGAGTTCGTGGCTTACCTGAACTTTGCCCCCTACCTGAAGGATGAAGTGCTGATCAACGGTGTGGCCATGTCCGAGCACACCAAGGCGATCATCTCCTTCGCCCTGTGCGGCTTCGCCAACCTGTCCTCCGTCGCCATCCTGCTGGGTGGTCTGGGCTCCATGGCACCGAACCGTCGCGGCACCATCGCCAAGTTCGGTCTGAAGGCCGTGCTGGCAGGTTCCCTGTCCAACCTGATGTCTGCGACCATCGCAGGCTTCTTCCTGGCGCTGTCCGGCATGTAACATCGCCTGACTGACAGGATAAAGACGAACGCCACAGCGATTTGCTGTGGCGTTCTCGTTTGGGGTGGTGACAACCGTTTTCCTGTCAAGACTAATAATAAAGTGAGTCAAATCGGAGGTTCTATGAATGAAGTGCTACTGGCTATGGCGGCCGGCTTTATCGTTGGGGTGTTGTTTTCTTTCCTCAAGTTGCCGATACCGGCGCCGCCCGTCCTCTCCGGCGTCATGGGGATCGTGGGGGTCTATCTGGGGGGCATTGCCTACTCCTGGATCCTGACCCGCTTCTTCTCTTAAGCGCCTTCCAGCGCTGGATTTGCCGGGTGTGAGGTACCTCTGAAATTGGCAAATCCGGCTTGCAAACACGGGGTATCTCGGCTGAAATAGGCGATGCCAGCAGGGTGCTGGCATTGACTAATGCCCGGTGAATCCGGGTGTTGGCGGTCAAATGGAATTGATTGGGAAGTCGGGTCTGCGTAGTCGGCCTTTCTCAAGTCTTCATGGAACCAAGTCCGCACTTTTGTAAGAAAGTGACAGGGCTCTTGCCTTATTTGCAGCCGTATTGCCTGTGCATTTGCGCTGCAATTCCATATCCCGTTGCTCCGGGAACGTCTCTGCCGACCCTTGGTGTTCGGTGAAGCCGATCGCGGGTGATGGGGCTTAACAAGACTTTGGAGACATAGCATGACTGATCTGAAAGTGGCCGCCCAACGTGCCCTGAACCTGATGGACCTGACCACCCTGAACGATGACGACACCGATCAGAAGGTGATCGACCTGTGCCACAAGGCCAAGTCTCCGGCCGGCCTGACCGCCGCCGTCTGCATCTACCCCCGTTTCATCCCCATCGCACGCAAGACCCTGCGTGACATCGGCGCCGCCGACGTGCGCATCGCGACCGTGACCAACTTCCCCCACGGCAACGACGACATCGAGATCGCCGTGGCCGAGACCCGCGCCGCCGTGGCCTACGGTGCCGACGAGGTGGACGTGGTCTTCCCGTACCGCGCCTTCATGGCCGGCAATGAACAGGTCGGCTTCGATCTGGTCAAAGCATGTAAGGAAGCCTGCGGCGCCAAGGTACTGCTGAAAGTGATCATCGAGACCGGCGAGTTGAAGGAAGAGGCGCTGATCCGTCGCGCCTCCGAGATCTCCATCGACGCCGGTGCCGATTTCATCAAGACCTCCACCGGCAAGGTGCCGGTCAATGCGACCCCGGAAGCTGCCCGCATCATGATGGAAGTGATCAAGGCCAAGAACCCGAAAGTGGGCTTCAAGCCGGCCGGTGGCGTGAAAGACGCCGCCGTGGCGGGTCAGTACCTGGCCATGGCCGAAGAGATCCTGGGCAAGGACTGGGTATCCGCCCGCACCTTCCGCTTCGGCGCCTCCAGCCTGCTGGCCAGCCTGCTGGCGACCCTGGGGCATGGCGACAAGCCTGCTAATACCAGCGGTTACTAAGCGGTGGCAGGGGGCGGTGCGCCGCCCCCTTCCGGATCTGGTTCGGTCTGTGTTCGTGCGTGATGCACGGAGGGAATGAAAGATGTTTTTGCCTCAAGAAATTATTCGCAAGAAGCGCAACGGTGAAGCGCTCAGTACCCAAGAGATTCAATTCTTCGTCCAAGGCATAACCAACAACACCATCGGTGAGGGGCAGATCGCGGCCCTGGCGATGGCGGTCTACTTCAAGGACATGACCATGGATGAGCGGGTTGCCCTGACCTGCGCCATGCGCGACTCCGGCATGGTATTGACCTGGGATCACCTCAACCTGGGCGGCCCCATCGTCGACAAGCACTCCACCGGCGGTGTGGGTGACGTCGTGTCCCTGATGCTGGGCCCCATGGTCGCTGCGTGCGGCGGTTTCGTGCCCATGATCTCCGGCCGTGGTCTCGGCCACACCGGCGGTACCCTGGACAAGCTGGATGCCATCCCCGGCTACCAGACCTCGGTCGACAACGACCGCTTCCTGAAAGTGGTGAAAGAGGCGGGTGTCGCCATCATCGGCCAGACCGGCGATCTCGCCCCGGCGGACAAGCGTATCTATGCGGTACGGGATATCACCGCCACCGTCGAGTCCATTGCCATGATCACCGGCTCCATCCTCTCCAAGAAGCTTGCCTCCGGGCTCGAAGCGCTGGTGATGGACGTGAAGGTGGGCTCCGGCGCCTTCATGCCGACCTTTGAAGCCTCCGAGGAACTGGCCAAGAGCATCGTCGCCGTGGCCAACGGGGCCGGCTGCCGCACCTCTGCACTCCTGACCGACATGAACCAGGTGCTGGCCTCCAGCGCCGGCAACGCCGTGGAAGTGCGCGAAGCGGTGCGCTACCTGACCGGTGAGTATCGCAACCCGCGCATCCACGAAGTGACCATGGCCCTGTGCGCCGAGATGCTGATCTCCGCCGGTCTTGCCAGCGATGACGGCGATGCCCGCACCAAGCTGCAGGCGGTGCTGGACAATGGCAAGGCAGCCGAGATCTTCGGGCGCATGGTGACCGGCCTCGGTGGTCCCGCCGACTTCATGGAGCGCTACGACGCCTACCTGCCCAAAGCCGCCATCGTGCGCCCCGTCTACGCGGCCCACAGCGGATTCGTCACCGCCATGGACACCCGTGAACTGGGCCTGGCGGTGGTCGCCATGGGCGGTGGTCGCCGCGCCGCCGCCGACAAACTCGATTATGCGGTCGGTCTGACCGACTTTATCCGCCTGGGTCAGAGCGTCGATGCTGACAAGCCGCTCGCCCTGATCCACGCTCAGACAGAAGCTCAATTTGCCGAGGCTGCCCGCATGGTGCAGGCTGCCGTGAAGATCGGCGACACCCGACCAGAGGCGCTGCCCGAGGTTTACCGTCGCATCGGTCTGGCTGATTTGTAACAAGGGGAAGTCCCATGAAACGTACCTTTATTCTGATGATGGACTCTTTCGGTATTGGTGCTGCCGCCGATGCCGACAAGTTCGGCGACGTGGGTGCCAATACCCTTGGCCATATCGCCAAGGCGTGCGCCGCCGGTGAGATCGAGGGCCGTGGCGCTCTCAACCTGCCAAACCTCAGCAAGCTGGGTCTGGGCCACGCGGGCGAACTCGCCAGCGGCACCTTCCCGGCCGGACTGAACAAGGATGTCGAGGTGATCGGTGCCTACGGCTTTGCCCAGGAGCTCTCCTCCGGCAAGGACACCCCGTCCGGTCACTGGGAGATTGCCGGCGTGCCCGTCTTGTTCGAGTGGGGTTATTTCCACGACCATCACAACAGCTTCCCGCAGGAGCTGCTGGATGCCATCGTCGAGAAGGCCGGTCTGCCCGGGTATCTGGGCAACTGCCACGCCTCCGGCACCCAGGTGCTGGACGATCTGGGCGAAGAGCACATGCGCACCGGCAAGCCGATCCTCTACACCTCCGCCGACTCCGTGTTCCAGATCGCCTGCCACGAAGAGACCTATGGCCTCGAGAAGCTCTATGAGCTGTGCCACATCGTGCGCGAGCTGCTGGAGCCCTACAACATCGGCCGCGTCATCGCGCGTCCGTTCGTGGGCAGCGGCAAGGGCAACTTCAAGCGCACCGGCAACCGCCACGACTACTCCGTGCTGCCGCCGGCGCCGACCGTGCTGGACTACATGAAGGAAGCGGGTGGCCAGGTGGTCTCCATCGGCAAGATCGCCGACATCTATGCCCAGCAGGGCATCACCAAGCAGGTGAAGGGGACCGGTCTGACCGAGCTGTGGGACAGGACTCTGGAAGAGGTGAAAGCGGCCGGTGACCAGACCATCGTCTTCACCAACTTCGTGGACTTCGACTCCTCCTACGGTCACCGCCGTGACGTCAAGGGCTACGCCGATGCGCTGGAGTACTTCGACTCCCGCCTGCCGGAGCTGTTCGACCTGCTGCAGGATGGCGACGTGGTGGTGCTGACCGCCGACCACGGCTGTGACCCGACCTGGAGCGGTACCGACCACACCCGCGAATACATTCCGGTACTGTTCTACGGCAAGCCGGTCAAGGCGGGCTCCGTCGGTCGTCGCGAGACCTTCGCCGACATCGGCCAGAGCATCGCGGCCTACCACGGCCTGCCCAAGCTGCAATACGGTACCAGCTTCCTGTGATGGTGACCCCGGGCCGGTTCGCCTGCCCGGGGTGCCACAGGGCCCCGGTTTCCTGTAATGTACCGCCGCCGCGCAGGCAGCGGACAATCCATAAAGACAATAAAACTCAACCTAGTGTGAAGGAATAAAGAGAATGGCAACTCCTCATATCAATGCGAAAGATGGCGCCTTTGCTGATACCGTGCTGATGCCGGGCGACCCCCTGCGTGCCAAGTACATCGCCGAAACCTTCCTGGAGAACGTCGAGCAGGTGTGCGACGTGCGCAACATGTTCGGTTTCACCGGCACCTACAAGGGTCGTCGCATCTCCGTCATGGGTCACGGCATGGGCATCCCGTCCTGCTCCATCTACGCAAAAGAGCTGATCACCGACTACGGCGTGAAGACCCTGATCCGCGTGGGCTCCTGCGGTGCCGTGCGTGAAGACGTGAAACTGCGTGACGTGGTGATCGGCATGGGTGCCTGCACCGACTCCAAAGTGAACCGTCTGCGCTTCAAGGACCACGACTTCGCCGCCATCGCCGACTTCGACCTGGTGGCCAATGCCGTTCAGGCCGCCAAGAACAAGGGTGTGGCCGTGCGCGTGGGCAACATCTTCTCCGCCGATCTGTTCTACACTCCGGACCCCTCCATGTTCGACGTCATGGAAAAATACGGCATCCTGGGTGTCGAGATGGAAGCTGCTGGTATCTATGGCGTGGCCGCCGAGTACGGTGCCAAGGCGCTGACCATCTGCACCGTCTCCGACCATATCCGTACTGGTGAGCAGACCACCTCCGAAGAGCGTCAGCTGACCTTCAACGACATGATCGAAATCGCGCTGGACTCCGTCCTGCTGGGTGACAACTGATCCCCCTCGCGCATAAAAAAACGGCGGCCCTCGGGCCGCCGTTTTTTTATGCGAAGCACGGTCAGAGATCGAGGGCGAAGCGCCCCTTGCCCGACTGCTTGGCCTGGTACATGGCGGCATCGGCCCGGTGCAGCAGATCATCGATGTGACAATACTGGCCCGATTGGCAGAGGGCGCCTCCTATGCTGCCGGCAAGGGGCAGCCGGTGACCGGCCACGTCCCCAGGAACCGCCATGGCCGCCAGCAGCCGCTCGCACAGGGCGGGCAGCTCCAGTTCCGGCTGGCGCAGGGCGGGCAGTATGATGGTGAACTCGTCGCCGGCCAGGCGCGCCACCATGTCCCCCGGGCGCACCTCGGCACTCAGCACCTGGGCGAAGCGTTGCAACAGGGCATCGCCGACGTGGTGTCCCAGCCTGTCGTTGATCCCCTTGAAGCCGTCGAGATCGAGGAACAGCAGGCCCAGGGGTTCGGCATTCTGGCGCACCCGCTCCAGCTCCCGGGAGAGGCGCAGGGTGAAGGCGCGCCGGTTGGGCAGGCCGGTGAGGGGGTCGTGAGCCGCCTCGTGTTCCAGCTGGCTTTGCAGCGCCTTGAACTCGGTGATGTCGCTGCCGAGGATGTAGACCCCGGGCTCGTCGCCCCGGCTCGGGATCATGGTGATCCTGAGGTCGCGTCGGCCTATGGGGAGATCGAAACGGTGCTCGAAACTCACCTGCTCACCGGCGAGGGCCTTTGCCACATAGGCCATGGCCCTGCCGTGGGCCTCCTCGCCGATGACGTCCCGCACGCTCATTTCCCGCATCTGTTCGGTATCGAGCCCGAAGTAGCGGCAATAGGCCTGGTTGGCGAACAGGTAACGCCCCTCGGGCGACACCATGCTGATGGTGACCGGCAGGCCATCGGTGATGGCCCGCAGTCGGGCACGGCCACGCTCGATCTCCGCGAGCACCTGGCGGCGGGCCGTGATGTCGTGCAAAAACAGGGCGATGCGCACCTTGCCGTCGAACTGGTAACGCTCGGCAATCACCTCGACCGGGATGTGCCGGCCTGTGCGGGTGATGATGTCGCACTCCAGCCGCCGTGGCGGACTCTGCGGGTTGCCTGACAGGCTCAGCAGGGGATGCTCGGCGCCGAGCAGCCCGAAGAGGGGACGGCCCAGCATCTCGTCGGCGTGCCAGCCGAGCAGGGTGGTGGAGGCCGGGTTCCAGCCTGTGATGATGAAATCGGCATCGAGCTCGAGGAAGGCATTGCTGGTGTGCTCCAGCATGTGCTGCAAGCGGCGCTGCTCCTGCCACAGCTGCTGCTGCATGGCGCCGCGCTCGCGCATCTCCTGATGCAGCTGTTCCACCGTGCGGGAAAGCTCCCGGGTCCGTGACTGCACCTGCTGCTCGAGCCCTTGCTGCAGCCGCACGAGTTCGGCCTCGGCCTGTTTGCGCTCGGTGAGGTCGGCAAACACGGCGATCATGTGGGGGGCCATGGTGCGGCTCTGGCAGAGGGTCACGCTGAGCTGGACCCAGCACTGGGTGCCATCGGCCCGGATCATCCGCTTCTCCAGCCGGTAATCCTGCCGTTGCCCCGCGATCAGGGCATCGAACAGGGGCTGCTCCCGTTGCAGATCTTCGGGATGGGTCATGGCGAGCCAGGTCCGGCTCAGCATCTCATGCTCGCTGTAACCGAGCAGCCGCTCCAGCCCCGGGTTGGCCCGCAGCCACTTGCCTTCGAGGGAGGAGAGGGCCATGCCCACCGACGACTGGTTGAAGGTGAGGGTGAAGAGATGCTCCTTGTCTTCCAGCACCTGATTGAGGGTGCGCACCTGGTGGCGCCGCTCCAGATCGTGCAGGGTGTTCTCCACCAGGCGGCCGAAGTCGTCGAGATCCCGGCAGGCATCTTCGTCGAGATGGCGCGGCACATGGTCCACCAGGCAGAGGGTGCCGAGCACCACGCCATCGAGGGCGCGCAGGGGTCGGCCGGCGTAGAAGACCACACCGGGATCATCGGTCACCAGCGGATTGTCGGCAAAGCGGAGATCCCGTCTGGCATCCGGTACCTGCATGATGTCGGGGCGCAAAATGGCATGACCGCAGAAGGAGTGCTCCCGGTTGATCTCGCACATATCGACCCCGGTGCGGGCGAGAAACCACTGCCTGTTCACGTCGGTCAGGGAGACCATGGCGATGGGGAGTGCGAAATGCCTGGTGATGAGCCGGGTGAGGCGATCAAGCTGATCGATGGGCTCGTGGTCGAGCAGGCCGAGGATGCGCAGTCGTTCCAGTCGACTGTGTTCATCCAGCGGTAAGGGGGGGGCAATCATGTGGCTCTCCTGCCAGTGATCTTGCCAGTGTTATATACAAGCCGGAGGATGTGATCCACTCCCGCTTATTGCGGAGCGGCGGGTTTGCTCTGTTTCTTGTGCTTGCGCACCCGCATGTAGTTGCGACGGACCCCGTAGGAGATGAGCAGGCCGGCCAGCAGCATCACCAGCAGCATCAGGCGCTGTTTCTCCTGGTTGACCTTGAGATGGGTATCTTGTGCGGCCAGCAGTTTCTGCTCTTCCAGGGTGATCCTCAGATAGCCCAGGGTCAGGTTTCCGTCCTGGATCTCCTGGACGAACTGGATGCGCCCCTTGCCCTGCTCCGGCAGGGATTTGTTGTCGCTGCCGATGGGCAGCAGACTGTCCAGCGGCAGGGCGTTGTCCGACTGGGCGAGGGGAATGCCGCGGGCGTCATAGAGGGTGACATCCAGAATGTCAGGCTCGGCGGCCAGATCCTGCGCCAGTCTCTCCAGTTCGCTCTCCTTGTCCTCCTTGATCCAGCGGCGCATGTCCCGGGCGGCATAGGCGACCAGCGCCTGTGCCCTGTCCCGTGCCGCCGCGTGCAGGGCGGCCTGGCTCTCTCCCTGCATGTGGATGAGCAGCACCAGCACCCAGAGACCGAGCAGGACTCCCGCCGCCAGGCTGACAACACGTTTGATGGGAAGATGACGCACAGAACCGGGCCTCTGGTAATGGATGAGCGGGGCTGGCTGGTGCCCCGGTGCCGCGAAGCGGGAAACAGGGTGGTCTGTTTCCATGTCTGCCCGCACCGCAGGCGGGATCTTGGCGCTTGCCTGTACAAAAAGCAATACGCTACTCTGGGCCCGCATGATGAACCCCATGATTTCCAAGGAAGGCGTCTCTCTTATGTTGTTGTCCCAACTTCCCCGCTCCCTGCACGACTGGTCCGGGGCCCTGAGCTGTGCCCCCTGCTGGCAGCTCACCAACGAAGCCCTGCTGCCCGCGGCCAACGCCCATGACAGCGCCTGGATTGTCCTGTTTGGCAAGGGGCTGGAGGCCGGTCATCTGGCCCGCCTGGCCCAGCAGCTGGATGCCCTGGGGCTCGAGGCCAGCCTCTATCCCGCAGGGGAGCAGGCCGGTATTCCGCTGCTGCTGCTTGGCACCAACCGTTTCTCCCCCGAGCTGGTGCAGGCGCTCAAAGCCCAGGAGTGGGACATCGACCTGTGTCATCTGGCCGCCCTGCCCACCCTGAGTGAGCCCGGTCTGCTGGTGATGGACATGGATTCCACCGCGATCAGGATAGAGTGCATCGACGAAATCGCGCGGCTGGCCGGGGTCGGTGAGCAAGTGGCGGCCGTTACCGCGGCGGCCATGCAGGGCAAGCTGGAGTTTGCCGACAGTCTGCGTGCCCGGGTGGCGCTGCTGGAAGGGGCGCCGGTCACCATCCTCGACGAGGTGGCGGCCGACATGCCCTGGATGCCGGGCCTGCCACTCATGGTCGATGCCCTCAAGCAGGCTGGCTGGAAGGTGGCGATCGCCTCCGGTGGCTTCACCCGCTTTGCTGGCGAGTTGCAGCGTGCTCTGGGTCTGGATGCCATTTTCGCCAACGAGCTGGCGGTGGAAGGGGGCTTGCTGACCGGCAAGGTGAGCGGCCCCATCGTCGATGCCGCCGCCAAGGCCGAAGCACTGCAACAGCTGGCCTCGGAGTACGGGGTGGTTGCATCCCAGACGGTTGCGGTCGGCGATGGTGCCAACGATCTCAAGATGATGGCGGTGGCGGGGCTTGGCATTGCCATTCATGCCAAACCCCTGGTACGTGCCCAGGCGGCGGCGACCCTCAATCACCACGATCTGGAAGGGGTGCTCTGCCTGCTCGGCGCCCTGGCTTGTCGCGACCGACGCTGGTGCTGATCCCGCTCAAGGAGGAGCCGATCACGAGATGGAACTGTTACAGCAATCCCTGTTTGTCCCCTGCGGTGAGCATCGACTCCATGTGCGCCATATCCAGCCCGGTGTCGCGGTGCATGCCGACCCCATCCTGATGGTGCACGGGGCCATCGAGAACGGCCGCATCTTCTACACCGAATCGGGCAAGGGGCTTGCCTGCTTTCTGGCTCGCCACGGGTATCAGGTCTATGTGGCGGATCTGCGTGGTCGGGGTCTGAGCACACCGACCATCGCCGAGCGGGCCGGTCACGGTCAGCATGAGCTGATCACCGAGGATCTGCCCGCCCTGCAGCGCTGGGTATCAGCCCGCCATGCCGGCGCCCGGGTGCACTGGATGGCCCACTCCTGGGGCGGCGTCATCATGGCCTCGACCCTGGTGCGCTTCCCCGAGCTGGCGGAGCAGGTTGCCAGCCTGGTGTTCTTCGGCACCAAGCGGGGGGTCTCGGTGCAGAACCCGGAGCGCTGGTTGAAGGTGGATCTGATCTGGAACCGGCTCGCCCCCTGGCTTGCGCGCCGCCGGGGATTTCTGGCCGCCCGCCGGTTGAAGATAGGGGCCGATGATGAGCCCCTGCGCTACCTGCAGGAGACCATCCCCTGGGTCAAGTGCGGGCCCTGGCAGGATCCCTTTGACGGCTTCGCCTATGACGAGGCGGCGAGCCGGGTCAACTGGCCCCCTCTCTGGATGATCTCCGCCAAGGCGGACAAGGTACTTGGCCACCCCGTCGACGTGCGCCGCTTCAGCGACGAGATGGGCTCGGCCGCCCGCCACACCCGCCTTGGGCGGGACAACGGCAACCGACTCGATTACGACCACATCAATATGTTGACGGCCCCCCAGGCACAGGAGGATCACTTCCCCGACATCCTCGCCTGGCTGCGCAACCCCCAGGCTGCCTGATAGACAAAAAACGGGCACTTGCGTGCCCGTTTTTTGTTGTCTTCCTGCCCTGCTGGCTAGCGGGGCCCGGATGGTATGCCAAGGCGGAACAGGGTCGCCTCGGTGGTATCGGTCAGTTCACCCACGCCCACGACACTCCAGAGCTCCTCTTCCAGCTTCTTGGCCTTGTGAATGGCGAACTTGGCGATGTAGTCCAGTTCACCCGCGATGAAGCTGGTGTCCGGGCGGCCGGTGCGCGAAATACCCACCAGTACCGAATAGAACTCTCCCTGTTGCCGGGCCAGCTCGATGAAGCGGCGCTTTTGATCCGGTGAGCTGAAGCTGCTGGCCAGGTGGCTGCGAAACAGGGGTGTTCCCCCCTGGGAGTGGAGGGCGGCGATGTAGACCTCCTCCTCTTCCGGCTTGTCTTCCCGCTCGATGGCGCGCAGGGGATTGAGCAGCAGGGCCTTGAGCAGTGCCCCCTGGAACAGGGGATACAGGTTCAACTGCTGATCCTGCTCGGCACAGATGCGCAGCAGACGGGAAAGGCTGCGTGGCTGTGGCGAGAGGCCGGCCGCGGCCAGTTTCGGGGCGGCCTTGAGCTTGTTCACATAGACTGGGGTGTTGAACAGGTGGTGGGTGTAGAGGTTGCGCAGCGCCCTGGCCATGCCGCGATAGCGATTGAACTCCCGGGTGGTCTTGAGTTTGTTCTGGTTGCTTTCGATAAGCAGGCTGAAGAACTGGTGGCCGGTATGGCGCTCGGCCGTCCCCTCGATGCACAGATGCAGCACGGTTCTGCTCAGGTTGAGGCTGACCAGCCGATAGGGCAGGCGTTGCAGGTCCATGTTCCTGGCGAGCTCCTGCAAGCGGGGCAGAGCCACCGTGATGATGTCTCCCTTCTCCCCGTCGAACGGTTCCTCCAGCTCGATTTGCATGCCGTGGGCCGAGATGTCTCGGGTCCAGCCGACCCAGGATCGCTCCTTGTGATGCAAGACGATGGCCGTCTTGTGCATGTAGCGCGCCTCCTTGCGCAGTTGCACATAGTGCAGCGTCTCTATCTCGAAGGGGGCGGCATGGATGTCATGGCCAAAGCGCTGCAAGGCGTTGGCGTTGAGCGGCTCCTGACCCGTCTCTCGCTGGAACTCGTCACGCTGGTTGTCCAGGTTTATCTCCTGCAGCATGCCCACGTATCCGAGCTGGGCCAGGCGCTCGCGCAGCAGCCTGTCCTGCAACTGGCTCGCCCCGCCCTGGGGGTTGTCGAGGTCGGCCTCCCGCAGGGTGCAGGCTTCCATGCTGAACTTGTACACCCGCCAGCTGGGGCGGCGGGCGCCGATCTGGAAGAAGAGCGCGGTCAGTCCGCTCTGTTCCAGCTCCTCCCGGGTCGCGGAGAAGAAGTAGAGGTGGCTTCGTACCGCATGGGTAAAGCTGTAGATCAGCGTCTCGCGCAGCCCCTCTTTGCCTGGGAGCAACGAGGGCATGCGGGCCGCAGTGAAGAGGCTGGCGAGCATGTCGCGGTTCTTGGCGTCGCGCCAGTATTCGAGAATGTGCTGGTTGTTCTCGGTGCGCAGGGCGATCTCGAGGGCGGGGATGCTGCCCTTGCCGAAATAGAGGGGCATGCCGGTCATGCGCGGCAGATAGAACTGCTCATACCCCTTGATGACGGCGGCGGAGAGCAGGTAGTCGACGCTGACGCGATAGCGGCTGCGGTTGCGCTCGATGAAGTCGCGCAGGAACTCGTCGAACACCGGATGCTCGCCGTTCTTGAGCAGCCTGAGCCAGAATTTGTCCTCTTTTCTCTCCTCCCCCAGGATCTGGTAGCTGACCGGGTCACGCAGCAGGGGATGGGGATGATCGCGTTCCAGTCCGGTGAAGAAGACGGCTATCAGGTCGCCTGTCTGGTAGTCGGGCAGATAGGGCACGGATACCCGGATGCCGCCGAGGGAGATGTCGGAGCTCTTGGCGAGGATCTTCTCGCCGTTGGCGAGCTGGAGCACCATGGGAGAGCTGAAGTGCATGCGCTCTTCCTGTCGCCCGTAATGGCTGGCGAAGGGGATGGCGCTGACATCGAACGGACGAAACGGGCTGATGGGCAGTGCCAGATTGTCGCTGCGCCCCTGGTTGAGTTTGTACCAGGCTTGCAGCGCCTTGTAGACCCCCAGGGTGTAGCTGTCCCGGTAGAGGTAGCACTGGGATTGAAACAGCTCGATGGCCTCGGCGGGCATGAAGTGGGTCACCCCGTCGAACTCATGCACCTGACAGAGGGCGCCCAGCTCGTTGCGCATGTCGATGACGCGCCGGCAGGGGGTGCACTTGCGTTTGAGTTCCATCTTCAGCAGGAACCGGCTGTTGGTATTTTCGTTCTGGGTCAGACGGTTGAAGATTTCGTCGAAGTCCTTTTCCCGGAGCAGGGGGACAAGTTGTTCTATCAGATGTAGTGGTTGTTCTGAATCCATGTATTCCTGCCGCGGAAAGTCACTTTTCCGATTCTGGGTTTGATCTGCCGGTCGCAAACAAGTATATCAAGCAGGAATTCATCCTGTCCCCGAGTTATCCATGGCCAAAAACAAAACCGCCTATGTTTGTTCCGAATGTGGAGCCGACTTCACCCGCTGGCAAGGTCAGTGCAGCGAGTGCAAGGAGTGGAACACCATCACCGAGGTGCGACTGGGGGTGACGACACCCGGCAAGAGTGCTCGCTATACCGGTTATGCGGGCGCCGTCGGCAGCCAGGTGCAGACCCTGGCGGAGATCGCCACCACGGAGATCCCCCGTTTCAGCTCGGGCTTCAAGGAGCTGGACCGCGTACTCGGTGGCGGCGTGGTCCCCGGTTCGGCCATTCTCATCGGCGGCAACCCCGGGGCCGGCAAATCGACCCTGTTGCTGCAGACCATGTGCGGCTTGGCGCAGCGCATGAAGACCCTCTATGTGACCGGTGAGGAGTCACTGCAACAGGTGGCGATGCGGGCCGGTCGGCTGGGTCTGCCCACGGACAAGCTGCGCATGTTGTCCGAGACCAGTGTCGAGCAGATCTGCCTCATCGCCCAGCAGGAGCAGCCTCAGATCATGGTCATCGACTCCATCCAGGTGATGCACGTGGCGGATGTGCAGTCCGCGCCGGGGTCCGTCTCCCAGGTGCGGGAGTCGGCGGCGCTGCTGACACGCTATGCCAAGCAGAATCATGTGGCCATCTTCATGGTGGGCCACGTCACCAAGGACGGCACCTTGGCGGGTCCCAAGGTGCTGGAGCACTGCATCGACTGCTCCGTGCTGCTGGATGGCGGGCACGACTCGCGTTTTCGCACCCTGCGCTCCCACAAGAACCGCTTCGGTGCGGTCAACGAACTGGGGGTCTTCGCCATGACCGGGCAGGGAATGAAGGAGGTGAGCAACCCTTCCGCGATTTTCCTCAGCCGCGGGGAGGAGCAGGCTCCGGGCTCCATAGTCATGGTGATCTGGGAAGGCACGCGCCCCCTGCTGGTGGAGTTGCAGGCGCTGGTGGATTATTCCCAGCTCTCCAATCCGCGCCGGGTGGCGGTGGGGATGGACCACAACCGTCTCGCCATGCTGCTGGCGGTGCTGCATCGTCACGGCGGGTTGCAGATGGCGGATCAGGATGTGTTCATCAACGTGGTGGGTGGCGTCAAAGTCGAGGAGACCAGCGCGGATCTGGCGCTGCTGCTGGCCATGGTGTCGAGCTTCCGGGATCAGGCCCTGCCCAAGGATCTGGTGGTCTTTGGCGAGGTGGGGCTCTCCGGCGAGATACGGCCCGTGCCCTCGGGTCAGGAGCGACTGCAGGAGGCGGCCAAGCACGGTTTCCGCCGAGCCATCGTCCCGCATGCCAATGCGCCCAAACATCCCATCGAGGGGATGGAGGTGGTGCCGGTGAAGAAACTCTCCGATGCCCTTGAGGCCCTGTAATCGACCATGAAAAAGGAGCGTATGGACGCTCCTTTGTTTTTCTGCCCGCCCGCTCAGGATTCGGGGGGGACGTGGTCTCGGTGCTCTTGCAGCAACTGCTCCAGCTCACGATGGAGCAGTTGCTCCTCTCCGATGTTCAGCTCGATCATCCGCTTGAGGTGAGTGGCGCTGTCGATGTCGATGTGGTGGCAGTAAAACCCCAGCTTCTTGCTGGCTTCGTGGGTCAGCTCGACCTGCATCTTGATCTCGATGTCGCTGCCCCCGAGCACGAAGCAGATTTCGTACTCCTTGTCCTCGCTGGCGACCCAATCCTCGGGTCTGAGCAGCAGGGCTCCCTGCAGGGAGACATCGACCAGCTGGGTGCGCCACTGGTGTTCACCCTGGGTGAGCTTGGCGGCGGTCAAATAGAAAATCCGAGTAAAGTGGCGGCGCTCGGCCATGGTCGTCTCCGGTCTACGTGCGAGCAAGATGCTCATCCTTCATGTTGCAGAGTGTAATCCAGCTGGCACGCCAGGATATTGAACTGGCTCCGATATTGAATATCAGACCTGCTGATGGCTGAGGGATTCCACCACCTGCAGCGCCTTGACCAGCCGATCCTCCTGTTTGAACCTGTCCTCCAGCACGGGGCCGAGCTGGTTCAGATCCTCGTCCAGTTGCAGCAACTGGGCTTCGTCGGCGTTGCTGTACTTGTCGTTGAACTCCAGCGCGAATTCGGTACAGGCACGGATATGGGGGTAGATGCGCTTGGCCAGCTCCAGTTTGTCCCCGCTGGCTTGCTCAAAGGCGGTGACGACGTGGTTGTAGATCTCGAAATGGCCTGCGCTGACGTAATCGACCAGTTGTTCGCAAAAACGTTGCAGTTCGACGTGACCTGGGAGGGTGCGTTGCTTGCACTTGGCGGGCATGAGGCCTGCCAGTCGCATGTACTCGACCAGCAACGCCTGTCTGGCATCCAGCCAGTCATCTATTGCTCTGTGCTTGCCTGCCAGTGCGCGCTTGGTTTTTTCCAGTTCAGTTAACATAGTCCCTCCATGGGCATGGCATGCGGCTCTCGGGTCGCATGCCTTCGGTCATTCTCATCGACTGACGACACTCCTATAACTAGGGAAAATCCAGTTGACCGTCAATAGGAGTGTAGGGATATTGTTACATCAGGCGGGGATTTGCATGCCTCTCCCCACCGGTACTTCGCATCCTGTCGCCCATCCAGGGGACAAGGGGGCGATATATGTGACTATTTCCGCAGATCTTGATGAAAACCCCAGCATTCAAGCCAATCCGGCTGATAAAGCCTTTGCCTGAGTGTTTTTTTTTGAATAGAGTGGCCCGGTGCTAAATGCCCGATCATAAAGGAAATGTTATGAACAAAGCTCAACTTGTCGATGCAATTGCCGCCAAAGCAGACCTGAGCAAAGCTCAGGCCAAAGTCGCTCTGGAAGAGATCATCAATGGTATTACCCAGAGCCTGAAAGAGGGCGATGCCGTTCAGTTGGTGGGTTTTGGTACCTTCAAGGTCAACCATCGCGCGGGCCGTACCGGTCGCAACCCGCAAACCGGTAAAGAGATCCAGATTGCAGCCGCCAATGTGCCGTCCTTCGTGGCTGGCAAGGCGCTGAAAGACGCCGTCAAATAAGATCGTCTTGTAATCAAATGAAACCCGGCTTGTGCCGGGTTTTTTCTTGCCATCTTCGTCAAAATTTGTTTCAGATACACTCAGAATATGGCATGCGCTGTAGCGAGGTGGATATGGAACAGAAAAATGCCATTCGGCAGGTAGCCGTCCCCTGGGCACCCTCTCGTCAACTCCCTCCCGGCCTGGTCGTGGCCGAACTGCATCAGGATATCTGGAGCGACACCCTGACCGTCATGCTGGGGCGTGCTCGCAGCATCGATCTGCCTCCGTTGCCCCTGTGCCGGGTGAGTTTTCGCCACATCTTCGCAGTGCGGGTGATGGAGGATTGCGATCTGGCGGAGGGGCGTGACAGCCACGTCATCGAGGAGCAGATCCAGCTCATCACCCCGTCCCGTTTCGCCAGCTGGTTCCATCAGGAATCCGATGGACTGCACCTGGATGAAGATTTGCAGCACTACCGCATCTCGACCTGGGATTACTGCGCCGATGTGCTGACCTCTTCTCCCCCTGAACTCCAGTTCATGGTTCAGGAAGAGTAAGCCAGACTGTCGGGTCACCTCCGTGGTGACAAAAAAGCCGGCGCAGGGGCGCCGGCTTTTTCTTGTTCGGGAGCGTGGGGCGCTTAGCCCAGGATCTGGTCCCGGTGCAGCCCCAGCACGATCAGCAGCCCGATGAAATAGAAGGCGCTGAGCTTGATGCCGAGAATGGTGAGCAGGCCGGCGCACAGACGCACCAGGGCCTTGTGCAGCCAGGATCCGGTGAAGCGGTACATGATCACTCCACCGCGTCGGCCGGCGCGAACTCCGGCACCTTGGCCATGGCGTCCAGCACCACTTGAATGTCGGCCCCCGGTTTGCAGGCATTCTCGCTCAGATGGCGACGCCAGGCGCGCGCCCCCTGCATGTTCTGGAACAACCCCAGCATGTGGCGGGTCATGTGGGAGAGGTAGTTGCCCTTGGCCAGCTCTTGATCGATGTAAGGCAGCATCATCCGCACCACCTCGTGGCGGCTCGGAACTACACGGTTCTCGCCGAACACCAGATTGTCCACCTGGGCCAGAATGTAGGGGTTCTGGTAGGCTTCGCGGCCCATCATGACCCCGTCGAGGTGCTGCAGATGTTCAAGAGTCTGTTCCAGACTGGTCACCCCGCCGTTGATGACAATGGTCAGATCCGGGTAATCCTGCTTGACCTGGTAGACGCGAGGATAATCGAGGGGCGGGATCTCGCGGTTCTCTTTCGGGCTCAGGCCGCTCAGCCAGGCCTTGCGGGCGTGGACGATGAAGGTATCGCAACCGGCGTTCCGTACCTGCTCGATGAAGGCCTGCAAGAACTCGTAGGAGTCTTGCTCGTCGATGCCGATACGGGTCTTCACGGTGACCGGAATGTCGACTACGTCGCGCATTGCCTTGACGCAATCAGCCACCAGCGCGGGTTCGCCCATGAGGCAGGCGCCGAAGCGGCCGTTTTGCACCCGATCGGAAGGGCAGCCGACGTTGAGGTTGACCTCGTCATAGCCGCGCTCCTCGGCGAGCCTGGCGCAGCGGGCCAGGTCTGCCGGGTTGCTGCCACCCAGTTGCAGGGCGAGAGGGTGTTCCTGCTCGCTGTAGCCCAGATAGTCGCCCTTGCCGTGGATGATGGCGCCCGTGGTCACCATCTCGGTATAGAGCAGGGTCTGGCGGGTCATCAGACGGTGGAAACAACGGCAATGCCGATCGGTCCAGTCCAGCATGGGGGCGATGGAAAAGCGCTGCGCCTGCATAAAAATCATCCGGGTTGGCCAAACAAGGGGCGGGATTCTATCACAACGTGAGACAGCCCCAGAAAATGAATTTTGTCGCCGCGCACTGGGGGCCCTGTGATAGTATCCGGCTAATTGACAGGGTATCTGCGTGAACATGAATCAAGACCAACTTCTACAACGAGCGGAACGCCTCTGCGAGCAGCGAGGGATCCGTTTCACCCCGACACGGCGCCAGGTGTTCCAGCTGCTTGCCGCCCACGGCAATGCCATCAGTGCCTATGATTTGCTGGCCCAGTTGCAGCAGACCGAGGCTCATGCCAAACCGCCTACCGTCTATCGGGCGCTCGACTTCCTGCTCGAACAGGGCTTTGCCCACAAGGTGGAGTCGCTCAACGCCTTCATCTTCTGCTGCCACTTCGACCATGCCCACCCGATGCAACTGCTGATCTGCGATCGTTGCGGTGAGGTAGTGGAGCTGCACGATCCCGCCATCGACGGCGCCTTTTCCGAGCAGGCTCATCAGCATGGTTTTACTATTACCAACAAGACCATAGAAGCCCATGGTCAATGTGCCCGCTGTTCCGTTACCGTAGGAAGTCAAGATGAAGGCTGATTTTGTAAACCCGTTCCTGCTCTCCCTGCTCAACGTGCTCTCCACCATGGCACAGCTGGAACTCAAACCGGGCGCGCCCAAGCGCAAGACGGACGAGCTGGCTCGGGGAGATGTCTCCGGCCTGATTGGCATGGTGGGTCCGCAGACCCGGGGTTCCCTCTCCATCAGCTTCGAGAAGGGGCTGGCACTGGAGATCATGCGTCGCATGCTGGGGGAGGCGCCGGCCACCATCAACGAGGAAGTGACCGACATGGTGGGCGAGATCACCAACATGGTGACGGGCGGCGCCAAACGCATGCTGGGGGAGAAGGGCTATGAGTTCGACATGGCGACCCCGGTCATCGTCTCCGGTCCCAATCACACCATTACTCACCGGGCCGACGGCGCCAAGATCATGATGCCGTTCGAATCGGAGTATGGCCGTGCCACCATCGAGATCTGCTTCGAGTAATCGCCATGTGGAAGATGCTGAAATGGAGTGTCATCGGTGGGGTGGTGCTGCTTATCCTGTCGGATATCGAGATCAGCACCTCTCTTTACAAGTACGAAGACAACCGCGTGGAGATCAACTTCCCGCGCTGGCAGGCTGACCAGCCCTGGGGCACCCTGCGCTGGCATGCGGGCCGGTTTGAGCATCACTGGTACGGTCTTGCAGGCAAACCCAAGCCCGCAACCGTACTCTGAGGAGCGCTCTCCACAACGGATGGACCAGATTGCACCAACAAAAAAGAGGCCAGCGAATGCTGGCCTCTTTATTTGGTCAAGATCTGTTATCAGGCCGCTTCTGCAGCCAGCTTGCCATTGCCACGCACCATGACACCGAGGCCACAGGCCAGCAGGGTCGGCAGCAACCAGGCCAGGCCCTTGTCAAACAGCGGCAGGAAGGCGAACGCATCCATCTTCATGCCGGCGGCGCCCAGGCCGTCCAGGCAGCCGAACAGGAAGGCGACCAGCAGCACGGAGCGGAACACCAGGCGGGGGCGACCGAAGTAACCCTTCAGGAAGGTGACCAGCACCAGCGCCACGGCAACCGGGTAGATGGCGACCAGCACCGGAATGGAGAGGCTGATGAGCTGGCTCAGGCCCACGTTGGCCACGACGCCGCAGATGACACCCAGCAGCACGACCAGCTTCTTGTAGCTCATGCCGGTCAGGTTGTGGAAGAAGTCGGAGCAGGCGGAGATGAGGCCGACGGCCGTGGTGAAGCAGGCCAGGGTGATGATGGCAGCCAGGATGAACTGACCCGGTTGGCCGAACAGGCTCAGCACGTAGGCGTTGACGATGGCACCGCCGTTGCTCACGTCGGTGGCGACGCCGGCAGCGGTGTTGCCCAGCTGGAACAGGGAGACATAGACCACGGAGAGACCGATGGCGGAGATGATGCCCGCGATGGCCAGGTACTTGAACTGGCTCTGGTAGTCATGGATGCCTTTCTGGCGCAGCAGGTCGACGATCAGGGCGCCGAACATCAGGGACGCCAGGGTGTCCATGGTGTTGTAGCCTTCCAGAATGCCCTTCACGAAGGGGGTGCTCTGGTAGTCACCGGATGCGGCAGGCATGCTTCCTTGCGGTGCGACGAAGACTCCGATGGCCAGGGTCAGCAGCAGCAGCATCAGCAGCGGGGTCAGGTACTTGCCGATGGCATCCATCAGCTTGCCCTGGTTGAGGGAGACCAGGATGGCCACGCCGAAGAACAGTACTGTGTAGGCAGCCAGACCGGATGGTCCCATGTCGCCAAGGAAGGGCTTGAGGCCCATCTCGTAGGCCACCAGGCCGGTACGGGGGGCGGCGAAGGCCGGGCCGATGATGATGTAGATGGCGACGGCCAGTGCGGTGGCCACGCCGGCCGGCAGCAGCTTGGTCATGCCGGCCCAGCCGTTGCCAGCCTTGGCGACGGCGATGATGGTGATGAGGGGCAGGCCCACGGCGGTGACCAGGAAGCCCAGCATGGCCAGGGAGAGGTGCTCACCCGCCATGAAGCCGGCCAGGGGCGGGAAGATGATGTTGCCTGCGCCCAGATAGAACGCAAAGGTCATGAAGCCCAATCCGAGTACATCGGACAATGTGAGTGATTTCGTCAAGTTCAACCTCGTCTGTCTTGTAAACTATTGCTTGTTATAGTTTTTTATTTGTCAGTGACCGGCACTTTCCGGGGGTAAAAAAAAGAGCCCCGCTGGTTTTTTCATCGCGACCAGTGGTTTGAACTGGTCTTGAGCGGGCGCTCATTTAGCAGTCAGCATAATGATGTGAAAAAATAGTTCAAGGCAAAATTTACATCTTCAAATAGAAGGGGCTGGTTAGTTGGATATATCTGTCGGAATAGCCTCCCGTGGCAGAATGGATCACAATTTCACCCCTCTCACACTTGTTTAATCCTCTGCCAAGCAGCAATAAAACACGATTTGCCTCTTTCCCCTCTCTGGTAGTAACAGCCAGATAACAACGCTCATACAGATCATAACTCGACGAAATGCATAAAATTTCATCCGCCATCGCCGTGGGCAGCACCAGGGCCAGTTGCCCGGTACGGCTCAACAGGCGATCGCTGGCGGCCAGCAATCCTCTGGGGTCGAGCCCCCCGGTATGACGGGCCAGAGCCCTGGCCGGATCGCGGAGTGTCTGGCCTGCCGGGAAATAGGGCGGGTTGGAGACGATGAGATCGTAAGGGGGGGCGAGGTGATCCTGAATGGCGCTCTCTATGATGGTGACCCGCTCACGCCAGGGGGAGGCCGCCACATTCTCCTGGGCCTGCATGGCTGCATCCTTATCCAGCTCCACCCCGTCTATGTGGCAGTCGTTCGTGCTGCGCTGGGCCAGCATCAGGGCGATGAGGCCGCTGCCGGTGCCGATGTCCAGCACCCGACGGGCGTTGTCGACCGGCGCCCAGGCTCCCAGCAGAATGCCGTCCGTACCGACCTTCATGGCGCAGCGGTCGTGATCGATGTGAAATTGCTTGAACGTGAAACCGTTGTTGCGCCCCATTCGGCCCTCCTCCTGTGCCTGCCCGCGGAAAATGGCCGGCGATTATAGCGGCTAAGCCACAGTCACCATAGGAGCCGGCGGCATAATCGCCTATAATCTGCCGCTTCCTTAATGACCGAGTATTGCCATGAGCCAGTCCTTTGATGATTTCGACCTGAATCCAGCCCTCAGTCGGGCCTTGGCCGAGATGGGATTCACCCGCCCCACCACCATCCAGCAGATGGTGCTGGAGCCAGCCCTGGACGGCCGCGATATTCTGGCTTCTGCGCCGACCGGAACCGGCAAGACCGCCGCCTTCCTGCTGCCCGCGATGCAGCACCTGCTGGACTTCCCGCGTCGCAAGCCGGGTCCGTGCCGCATGCTGATCCTGACTCCGACCCGCGAGCTCGCGCTGCAGGTGAGTGCTCACGCCAAGGCCCTGGCGGTGCACACCCATCTCAGCATCGAGACCATCATCGGTGGCGTCAGCCATGAAGAGCAGCTGCCTGCCCTGACCAAGACCACCGACATCGTGGTGGCCACCCCGGGCCGTCTGCTCGAGTACATCGAGAAAGAGGAGTTCGAGAGCCATGACATCGAGGTGCTGGTGCTGGATGAAGCGGACCGGATGCTGGACATGGGCTTCATCAAGGACGTGAACCGCATCGTGGAAGAGGCGCGCTACCGCAAGCACACCATGCTCTTCTCCGCCACCCTGGAAGGGGCCGGCCTCGAGAAGTTTGCGAGCGAGATCCTCAAAGACCCGGTTGAGCTGCACGCCGAGCCGCCCCGCAGCGAGCGCCGCCCCATCACCCAGTGGATCCACCTGGCCGATGATGCCGCCCACAAGCTGGCTCTGCTGGTGCACATCCTGAAAAACCCGGAAACCCAGAAGGCCATCATCTTCGTCAAGACCCGTGAGCGACTGGCGGAGCTTTCCGGCCAGTTGCAGGCGGCAGGCGTGCCCTGCGCCTGGATCCGTGGCGAGATGGAGCAGGCCAAGCGCATCGAGTCTATCCGCAAGTTCCACGAAGGGGAGGTGCCCTTCCTCATCGCCACCGACGTGGCCGCCCGCGGCATCGACCTGCCGAACGTCAGCCATGTCATCAACTACGACATGCCCTACGGCGCGGATGTCTATGTGCACCGCATCGGTCGTACCGGTCGTGCCGGCAACCGTGGCTGCGCCATCAGCCTGGTGGAAGCTCACGACATGGCCATGGTCGCCAAGATCGAACGCTACACCGAGGAGCGCCTCAAGCGCCGGGTGATCGATGAGCTGCGCCCCAGACACAAGGAAGCACGGGTGCCGGTGAAGAAGAAAAAGCCGAAGGATGCCAAGAAGTCGGCAAAGAAGAAAAAGAAGTAATGCCCCCGAGCACAGTTGAAACGGCCATCCCAGGATGGCCGTTTTGCTGTCTGCTGTCTGCTGCCTGGGGAGTGCCCTGAGAGAGGCGCAGAAAAAAGCCGACGCAAGGACGTCGGCCAACAAAAAGTGCTTACAACAGAGGATTCACAGAGTCAGACCCGAGGATCTCCGACTTGGTTCCCTTGAATGTGTAATTAATTTTCAGCGCGCTTGAACATCAGGGTATTGACGTCGGACTCTTCCGGTACGAAGTAGTAGCCGTCGGCATTGAAACCGGTCAGCTGTTCCACCCGGGTGAGCCGATGCTTGATGATATGGCGTGCCATCATGCCGCGGGCCTTCTTGGCGTAGAAGCTGATGATCTTGAACTGGCCGTTCTTCTCGTCCTTGAAGACCGGGGTGATGATGCGCCTCTGCAGGGCTCTCGGGCGCACCGACTTGAAATACTCGTCGGAGGCGAGGTTGATCAGCACGTCGTCCCCCTGGGCCGCCAGCGCCTTGTTCAGGTGCTCAGTGATGATGTCGCCCCAGAACTGGTAGAGGTCCTTGCCGCGCGGGTTGTCGAGGCGGATCCCCATCTCCAGGCGGTAGGGCATCATGAGGTCAAGCGGCCGCAGCACGCCATAAAGGCCGGAGAGCATGCGCAGGTGGGCCTGGGCGAAGTCGAGGTCGGCCTCGCTGAAATCTTCTACGGCCAGACCGGTGTAGACGTCCCCCTTGAAGGCCAGCAGCGCCTGGCGGGCGTTGGCCGGCGTGAAGTCAGGCTGCCACTCGGCAAAGCGGGCGGCGTTGAGGCCGGCGAGCTTGTCGCTGATCTTCATCAGGCTGGCGATCTGGTCCGGGCTCAGTTGACGAGCCCGGGTGATCAGTGCTGCGGAGTGGTCCAGCAGTTCGGGTTGGGTGAAACGGGAGGTCACCAGGGGTGACTCGTAATCCAGCGTCTTGGCCGGGGAAACCACAATCAGCATAACTGTCCTTTACTAGCGGTGACGCACGCCCCTCATTCATCCAGGGTCACGTTGTCGAGAGTGCCTGCGCCCAGCTGCTCGCGACCCGACAGCTTGATGAGCAGTCGCAGGTCGTTGGCGGAGTCGGCATGGGCAAGGGCCTCACTGTAGCCAATTTGGCCGGCGCAGAACAGGCCGAACAGCGCCTGATCGAAGGTCTGCATGCCGAGCTCGCCGGATTTGGTCATCACCTCCTTGAGTCTGTGCATCTCTCCCTTGCGGATGATGTCGGTGACGAGCGGGGTGTTGAGCAGGATCTCGAAGGCGGCGACCCGGCGCTGCCCGTGAGCGGAGGGGAGCAGCTGCTGGGCGACGATGGCGCGCAGGTTGAAGGAGAGATCGAACAGGAACTGGCGGTGCTTCTCCTGGGGGACCAGATGCAGGATGCGATCCAGCGCCTGGTTGGCATTGTTGGCGTGCAAGGTGGCGAGGCAGAGGTGCCCCGTCTCGGCGAACTGGATGGCGAACTCCATGGTCTCCTGGGAGCGGATTTCACCGATGAGGATGACATCCGGGGCCTGGCGCAGGGAGTTTTTGAGGGCGACATCGAAGGATGCGGTGTCGATCCCCACCTCCCGCTGGGTCACCAGACAGCGATCGTGCTGATGGACGAACTCCACCGGATCCTCCACCGTCAGGATGTGGCCGTCACCGTGCTGGTTGCGAAAGCCGATCATGGCCGCCTGGGTGGTGGACTTGCCGGCGCCAGTGGCGCCGACGAAGAGCACCAGCCCGCGTTTGGCCATGGCGACCTCCTGCAGGATGGGAGGCAGCACCAGCTCGTTAAAGGTGGGGATGCGGGTCTCGATGCGGCGCAGCACCATGCCCGGCATATCCTGTTGCCAGAAGGCGCTGACCCGAAAGCGCCCCAGCGAGCCTCGCTGGATGGCGTAGTTGGCCTCGCGGGTGTGCAGGAAGCGCTCGAAGTGGGTCTCGTCCAGGCTCTCCCTGATCAACGCCAGCGCCGTCGTCTTGTCGAGGGGAGCCGGTCCGAGCGACACCAGACGCCCGTTGACCTTGAGGGTCGGGGGGGCATCGACCGTGATGAAGAGATCCGAGCCCTTTTGTTCAACCAGTGCGGCGAGCAGAACATCCATGTTCATGGCGACTCCTTGGGTGTGCGAGCTTAAATGGTATTGGGATCGACCGCCTTGGCCTTGGCATCGAGGGAGGCGACGACCCCCCGGTTGACCAGCTGCTTGAGGCTCTGGTCCATGGTCTGCATGCCGTGGGTCATCCCGGTCTGGATGACGGAATAGAGCTGGGCCACCTTGTCTTCCCGGATGAGGTTTCGCACCGCCGGGATCCCCAGCATGATCTCGTGGGCCGCCACCCGGCCGCCACCGATACGCTTGAGCAGGGTCTGGGAGATGACCGCCCGCAGGGATTCGGAGAGCATGGATCGCACCATGTCCTTCTCCGAGCCGGGGAAGACGTCGATGATACGGTCGATGGTCTTGGCAGCCGAGGAGGTGTGCAGGGTGCCAAACACCAGGTGACCGGTTTCGGCGGCGGTCATGGCGAGGCGGATGGTTTCGAGGTCCCGCATTTCACCTACCAGGATGATATCCGGGTCTTCCCGCAGGGCCGAGCGCAGGGCGTTGCTGAAGCTCTTGGTGTCGCGGTGTACTTCCCGCTGGTTCACCAGGCAGCGCTTGTTCTCGTGCACGAATTCGATGGGATCCTCGATGGTGAGGATGTGGTGGTGGAAGTTGTCATTGATGTAATCGACCATGGCGGCCAGGGTGGTGGATTTGCCCGAACCGGTGGGTCCAGTCACCAGCACCAGGCCGCGAGGGTACTCCGCTATCTTGCGAAATATCTCCGGCGCCCCCAGATCGTCCAGGGTCAGAACGGTGCTCGGGATGGTACGAAACACGGCGCCCGAGCCGCGCGCCTGCTGGAAGGCATTGACCCGAAAGCGTGCCATGCCGGGTACTTCGAAGGAGAAGTCCACCTCGAAGTTCTCCTCCAGCTCCTTGCGCTGGTGGTCATTCATGATGTCGTAAATGAGAGCATGGACTTCCCGGTGATCCAGGGCGGGCAAATTGATCTTGCGAACCTCCCCATCAACCCTGATCATCGGGGGGACCCCGGCCGAGAGGTGTAGATCCGAGGCCTTATGCTTTACACTGAATGCCAATAACTCTGTGATATCCATAGATTTGTTATTCTCCCATCACAAGATTACGAACGAAATATGAGCCAGATTGCCCAGCACCTGCTTCAGGTAAAGGAACGTATTGTAGAGGCTGCCCGGCGTGTTGGCCGCAGCCCAGATCACATCCAGTTGCTTGCTGTCAGCAAAACCAAGCCGCTGTGGGACATTCAGGCTGCCTATGCCGCCGGTCAGCGGCGCTTTGGCGAATCCTACGCCCAGGAGGCCGCGCTCAAGATTGATGCCTTGCGCGAGCAGAACGCCTGTACAGACATAGAGTGGCACTTTATCGGCCCGCTGCAATCGAACAAGTCCAAGCTGGTGGCGGAGCGGTTCGACTGGGTTCAAAGTGTCGATCGCGACAAGCTCATCGAACGCCTCAACAACCAGAGACCGAGTGGGCTCGCGCCGCTAAATATCTGTCTGCAAATCAATATTAGCGGAGAGAGCAGCAAATCCGGTACGTCGGAGCAAGAGATTTTCCGCCTGGCCTCCCTGGTGGCCCAGAGCGAGCGGCTGCGGTTGCGCGGCCTGATGGCCATCCCCGAGCATACCCGCGACGAGGGGGTGCTCGCGGCCCAGATGGCGCGCATGCAGGCTCTGTTCACCGAGCTTGCGCAACAATACCCGAGCGTCGACACCCTTTCGATGGGGATGACCGAGGATCTCGAGCCGGCCATTGCCCATGGCAGTACCATGGTGCGGGTCGGGACCGCCATCTTCGGGGCCCGCGACTATTCATGAGCAAGAGCCGGGGCGAGAAACACCCCCGGTCGTGCTTTTTTTTCAGGTAAACAGGCGCGTGTGATGCTGTCAGCCCGCACAGGTTGGGTCGGCATCCGCTGCGATGTCAGTAACAGGAGTGTTTGATGCAGCAGAGAACCCTCGCCTTCATCGGGGCAGGCAACATGAGCCGCAGTATCATTGCCGGCCTCATCCAGGCGGGTTACCCGGCAGAGCGTATCATCGCCGCCAATCCCAGTCGCCCCAAGCTGGACGAACTGGCCAGCCAGTTCGGCATCCGTATCACCCAGGACAACGCCGAGGCGGCCCGGGAGGCCGAGGTGATCGTACTGGCGGTCAAGCCCCAGCTGATGGCGGGCATGCTGACGGCGCTGGTGGCCGAGCTTGGCTCGCTGGATGGCAAGTTGCTCATCTCCATCGCTGCCGGCATTCGCGTCGCGCGCTTGCAGGAGATGGCAGGCGGTCACGATCGCATCATTCGCACCATGCCCAACACCCCCTCCTTGCTGGGGCTGGGGATGACCGGGCTCTATGCACCGCCCGACATCGGGCAGGCCGATAGGGCGGTGGCCGAACAGATGATGCAATCCGTGGGCAAGACCCTCTGGGTGGATGAGGAGGCCAGTATCAACGGCGTCATCGCGGCGGCGGGCAGTGCCCCGGCCTACTTCTTCCTGTTCATGCAAGCGATTGCCGAGGAGGCCGAGGCCATGGGCTTTACGCCAGAGCAGGCCCGCCTGCTGGTGCAGCAAACCGCCCTGGGGGCGGCCGCCATGGTGGAGCAGAATCCCGAGCTGTCGCTGCAGACCCTGCGCGAGCAGGTGACCAGCAAGGGCGGGACCACGGCCGAGGCCGTCAAGACATTCCAGGAGCAGGGGCTGATGCCGCTGACCGCAAGAGCCATGCAGGCGGCCGTTACCCGGGCCGGCGAAATGGAAACCCTTTTCTGAATCCCTTTTAGCAAGGAGCCCGGATGAACACGGCTTACTTTTTGATTAACACTGTCTTTGATCTCTACCTCATGGTGGTGCTGCTGCGGGTCTGGCTGCAGTGGGCGCGGGCCGACTTCTACAACCCCATGAGCCAGATGGTGGTCAAGCTGACCAACCCGCTGGTGGTGCCCCTGCGCCGCGTCATCCCGGGTTTTGGCGGGCTGGACATGGCCTCTGTGCTGCTGGCGCTGCTGATCGCCTTTGGCAAGTTGGTCCTGCTCAAGAGCATGAATGTGCTGCAGGCGGACTGGCTCACTCTCTGTCTGTTTGCGACGCTCACCGTGTTGAAGAAGGCGGGTTCCATGATCTTCTGGATCCTGCTGATCCGCGCCATCCTGAGCTGGGTCAGCCAGGGTCGCAACCCCATTGAATACGTGATGCACCAGCTCACTGAACCCTTCCTGGCCCCCATTCGCCGCATCCTGCCTGCACTGGGCGGGCTGGATCTCTCCGTGCTGGTCGCCTTCATCGCGCTGCAGGCCATCAACTACCTGATGGGGGATCTGTTCGGCCAGTTGTGGTGGATGATCTGATGCCCGCCGTCCTGCTGGAAGGGGACGAGCTGGTGTTGCATCTGATCATCCAGCCCAAGGCGAGCCGGGATCAGATCATCGGATTGCACGGTGACGAGTTGAAAGTGGCCATCACGGCACCGCCGGTGGATGGTCAGGCCAACAGTCACCTGATCAAGTACCTGGCCAAGCAGTGCAAGGTGGCCAAGGGGCAGGTTCGCATCCTGCGGGGGGAGCTGGGTCGGCACAAGACGGTCGCCATCGACGCGCCAAAGCAGATCCCCGCCGAGATTGCCGCTCTGCTCGATAATCAGGGTTGATACGAGAGGGATGACATCATGAAAACAGCCTGGATGAGTTGCCTGCTGGCACTCCTGATGACGCTGCCGCTGCGGGCTGAGCAGATGCAGGAGCTGGGCCCCTGGAAAGTGCACTACAGCGCGTTCAACTCCAGCTTCCTCACCCCCGAGGTAGCCAGGACCTATGGCCTGGAGCGCAGCCGCTATAACGGCATCGTCAATATCGCGGTGCAGAACAAGCAGGGGGTGGCACAGGCGGTGGGGATCAGCGGCGAAGCCCGCAATCTGACCGGCACCCTTCGCCCCCTGAATTTTCAGGAGGTGAAAGAGGGGAATGCCATCTATTACCTGGCAGTGCTGCCCTATCGCAATGAGGACACCTACCAGTTCACCCTGAAGATCATGGGGGAGGGGCTGCAGCAGACGCTGACCTTCCAGCAGACCTTCTACGTCGACTAGATTGCAGGGTGAATGCAGATGCCCTGCCCCTACGGGGGCGGGGCATTTTTTTGCCCGGTGAACCTGTGCTCGACGTCAGTGGCTGGCCAGGGGATAGGTAAACAGGGCCAGGTGGGCGAAGTTGAACAGGAAGTGGAGCAGGATGGCGACACTGAGGCGCCCGCTCAGCTGGAACGCCAGGCCATAGCAGGCCCCCGCCAGCGCGGCGAACAACACCAGCAACGGGCCACCGGCAAGATGGGCTGCGCCGAACAGCAGGCTGGCGACCAGGAGACCTGCCCAGGGCGTGCTTCGGCTTGCCACCCCTTGCTGGATGCATCCCCGGAACAGCGCTTCTTCCGCCACACAGGTGAACAGCAGGTTGTTGAATGCGAACAGCCACCACCAGTGGGGCAGTCCCGCTTCGGGTTTGAGGGCGCCCAGTTGCCAGGCGGTGATGAGCAGGGCCGCGAGCGGCAGGATGAGCAGGGCCAGCGGCCGCCAGCGCATCGTTCCACCCGGGCCGAGCAGGCCGGGGATGGCCAGCAGCAGGACGAAGAAAATGAGCGGCTTGTCCAGATTGAGGTAGAGGGTGAAGGGCACGCTGGCCGGGCCCGCCTGTACCTTGTCGAGCACCCTGAGATTGTCAAAGCCGGGCACCAGATGCAGCGTCAGGGCGAGGGACCACAGCAGGATCAGCGTCAGTGCGACGCCACGCCAGGGTGGGGGCAGGGTGGGGGTACGCCAGGCCAGCAGCAGACCGGCGAGGCTGACAAGAGCGGCGAGGGGCGCGAGTCGCTCAAGCCAGAGGGCGGTGAGCAGGGCTAGTCCCAACAGAAGCATGCCGGGCCTGGTTCGGCGGGCGAGGCAGCAGAGTACGGCGAGCCCCAGGACGAGCCAGATGAGGATATCGGGGAGTGGTAACATCGAGTCTCCTTGTATGAATGAAGGGCGCACCTTAACGATCCCCATGGTCTGGTTCAAGGAAAAGGGACTGGCCGGCAGAAGACGCGCAATGAAAAGCCGGAGCTGGGCTCCGGCTTGGGCGGCGGCAAGATGTCACCGAGAGAGGCGATGGCCTTCCCGTATCAGCGACCGGACTCGGCGATGACCCGGGCGATGATGTCGGCGCGTTTGCTGGCTTCCAGCTCGCCCAGGGCGATGAGACCGGCCTTGAAGATGACGTTCTTCGGCAGACTGACGTCATCCAGGGTGGTGATGGCCTCGACGTGCATGCCGTTCAGGCGGCTGGCATCGCGCGGGCTCAGGTTGACCTGGGTGTTCAGCACCTGCTTGCCCTTCTTCTTGGGCTGGGCGGGTTTCTTCGGTTGATCCAGCTCGTCTTCCGGCAGTTCGTCATCAAAATCGTAAATGGACATAGTCAATCCTGTTGGGTTGCAAGGGGCATGCTCGCCCGAATGGGGGTAATCAGCCCATATCCTCGTTGCGGATAAAGGCGCGCCAGGAGCCGAGTACCTGGGCAAAATCTTCCAGCCCGCACATGGCCAGCTGTTCATCATCGTAGTAGGCGAGATCGTCGAGATCCTCGTCCTGCTCGATATTGAGTACATTGGCCTTCACCTCGGCTTCCTCGTGGGTCAGCAGCAGGGAGTAGTCGCCCCCCAGCAGCCGGTATTCGGTGCGGGCCCGGCTGGAGAGCTGGTCGATGATGGCGAACAGCTCGTCGAGCTTCTCCTCGTCCTTGCCCACCTCGTCGATCAACCACTGGCCGATGGCTTCATGGCCCATGGAGAACCGGGCGCGATAGCCACCGAACGGGTCGCGGCGAAATTCATAATCCATAGCGGAGTCCATATCGGAGGGTGAAACCACCACGGCGCAAAGCGGCATGATGCCGGATCCTTGATCCATGGTGGGGCACTGATAGCGTAAAGTGGCCTATTCTAGCGATCCCCCCCGCGCTTGTCTTGATGATGTGGGATCTTTAACGGGTGATCCCGGTGATGGCGCACGCCGGGGACCCTGTCAACGAATGGTATGGAGAGGCAATGCAGCTCAACGACGCGCTCGCGCATCAGATAGTCAGCCGGGCGATGAAGATCCTCTCGTTCTCGGTCAACGTCATGGATGAGCGGGGACTCATCATTGCGTCCGGCAATCCGGAGCGGCTGCACCAGCGCCACGAGGGGGCCGTGCTGGCCCTGACCGAGAACCGGGTGGTAGAGATAAGCGAGGCCACCGCCCGGGAGCTCAAGGGGGTGAGGCCTGGCATCAACCTGCCCATCGCCTATCAGGGGGAGCTGCTCGGCGTCATCGGCATCTCTGGGGATCCGGACATCGTGCGTGCTTACGCCGAGCTGGTGCGCATGACCGCCGAGCTCATCCTGGAACAGGCGGCACTCACCGAGCAGTTGCAGTGGGACAAGCGCCACAAGGAGGAGCTGGTGTTGCAGCTCATTCGCGGCGAAGGGCGGGCCGATCAACTGCAACAGGTGGCCCGCTTCCTCGAGCTGGATCTCGCCCAGCCCCGGGTGGTGGCCGTGCTGGCGCTGGAGGAGGCCGAGCCCGCCCAGGTGAGGGAGCTGGTTCACCTGCTGGAAAACCCGGAGCGGGACAACCTGGTGGCCATCAACGGCCTGGACGAGATAGTGGTGCTCAAACCCGCCCAGCTCAGCGACGGCGTCTGGCAGTCGGCGCAGGAGCGCAGCCGGATCCGGCAGCTGCTCTCCCGTATTCCCCATTTCAAGGTTCGCATCGGGGTGGGTGATTACTTCGCCGGCATCCCCGGGCTGGCGCTCTCCTACCAGACGGCGCGAGACACCTTGCGCCGTGGCATGCGCCAGTCGCCCCGCAAGCAGGTCTATTTCTTCGAGGATTACCGGCTCTCAGTGCTGCTCGGCACCCTGGCGGACTCCTGGCAGGCGGATCAGCTGCGGGCTCCGCTGCAAAAGCTGGCGCAGGAGGACACAAAGGGAACGCTGCAAAAGACGCTGCGCCAATATTTCTTGCAGGATTGTGATCTGCATCCCTGTGCCGAAGCCCTGTTCATTCACCCCAACACCCTGCGTTATCGACTGACCCGGATAGAGCAGATAACCGGCTTGAATTTCAACAAGTTAGATGACAAGTTTCTGCTCTATCTCGGGCTCAGTCTCGATAGCTGATTTGTCTTCTCCAACAAAAATACAAGGCCGGTAAATGCTTTTTTTGGTTTTATGGCCAAAGCATTCCAGGCGGGGATCCCCATAATGACGCCACTCATTACAACAACAAGGTGCCCGTCATGATCCCAGTCTCCGCGCTCGGCGCGCTCGCCGCGCTCTCCATCGCCATCTTCCTCATCCTGAAGAAGGTGCCGCCCGCTTACGGCATGATTGTCGGTGCCCTGGCCGGTGGCCTGATCGGTGGCGCCGACCTGACCCAGACCGTCGCCCTGATGATCGGCGGCGCCCAGGGGATCACCACGGCGGTGATGCGGATCCTGGCGGCGGGTGTGCTGGCCGGGGTGCTCATCGAATCGGGCGCCGCCACCACCATCGCCGAGACCATCGTCAAGAAACTCGGCGAGACCCGCGCCCTGCTGGCTCTGGCGCTGGCCACCCTGATCCTGACCGCGGTCGGCGTCTTCGTGGACGTGGCCGTCATCACGGTCGCCCCCATTGCGCTGGCCATCGCCCGCCGTGCCGATCTCTCCAAGGCGGCCATCCTGCTGGCGATGATAGGCGGTGGCAAGGCGGGCAACGTCATGTCTCCCAACCCCAACGCCATCGCGGCAGCCGATGCATTCCACCTGCCTCTCACCTCGGTGATGGCGGCGGGCATCATTCCCGGCCTGTTCGGTCTGGTGATGGCCTACTGGCTCGCCAAGCGCCTCAACAACCGGGGCAGCAAGGTGGCCGCCGACGAGGTGGTGAGCTTTGACGGTGCCAAGTTGCCCGGCTTTGCCGCCGCCATCAGTGCGCCCCTGGTCGCCATCCTGCTGCTGGCTCTGCGTCCCATCGCCGGTATCGTGGTGGACCCGCTCATTGCGCTGCCCCTCGGCGGCCTGGTCGGTGCCCTGATGATGGGCAAGTTCACCAAGGTGAACCAGTTTGCCGTCTCGGGCCTGGCCCGCATGGCGCCGGTGGCCATCATGCTGCTGGGGACGGGTACCCTGGCGGGCATCATCGCCAACTCCGGCCTGAAAGATGTGCTCATCAGCGGCCTGACCGCTTCCGGTCTGCCCTCCTACCTGCTGGCCCCCATCTCGGGTGCCCTGATGTCGCTGGCGACCGCCTCGACCACGGCCGGGACCGTGGTGGCCTCCAACGTGTTCAGCGCCACTCTGATTGAACTGGGGATCAGCAGCCTGGCAGGGGCCGCCATGATCCACGCCGGCGCCACCGTGTTTGACCACATGCCCCACGGCTCCTTCTTCCATGCCACCGGCGGCAGCGTCCACATGGGCGTCGGCGAGCGGCTCAAGCTCATCCCCTACGAAACCGCGGTCGGTCTGACCATCGCCGTTGTCTCCACCCTGATGTTTGGCGTGTTTGGCCTCGCCTAAGGAACTGATATGAAAATTGTGATCGCCCCCGATTCATTCAAGGAGAGCCTGAGCGCCATGGCGGTGGCCGATGCCATCGAGGCCGGTTTCAAGCAGGTGCTGCCGGATGCCACCTACGTCAAGCTGCCCATGGCCGATGGCGGCGAGGGGACGGTGCAGTCTCTGGTGGATGCCACCGGTGGTCGCATCCTGCCGGTCGAGGTGACCGCCCCCCTCGGCAACAGGGTGCAGGGCTTCGTGGGCCTGCTGGGGGATGGCAAGCGGGCCGTCATCGAGATGGCGGCGGCCTCCGGCCTCCATCTGGTGGCGCCAGAGCTGCGCAATCCGCGGCTCACCTCCAGTGCCGGCACCGGGGAGCTGATCCTGGCCGCGCTGGAGATGGGGGTGAACCACCTCATCCTCGGCATCGGCGGCAGCGCCACCAATGACGGCGGTGCCGGCATGATCCAGGCACTCGGCGGCAAGCTCCTGAAAGCAGATGGTACCCCCATCGCGCCGGGCGGTGCCGGTCTTGCCGAGCTGGCCACCATCGACCTGAGCGGGCTGGATCCACGTCTGAGCGGGCTCCACATCGAGGTGGCCTGCGACGTGGACAATCCGCTGTGCGGCCCGAAAGGGGCGTCCGCCGTGTTCGGTCCGCAGAAGGGGGCAACTCCCGAGATAGTGGCCGAGCTGGATGCCAATCTGGCCCGTTACGCGGACTGCATCGAGCAGGCGCTTGGCAAGCAGGTGAAGGAGATCCCGGGAACGGGGGCCGCAGGCGGCATGGGGGCAGCCCTGGTGGGGCTGCTCGGCGCCGAGCTCAAACCCGGCATCCGGATCGTCATCGAGGCGCTGAACCTGGCCGAGGCGGTGGCCGATGCGGATCTGGTCATCACCGGCGAGGGCCGCATCGACAGCCAGACCATCCATGGCAAGACGCCCATCGGGGTGGCTCGCTGCGCCAAGCAGTTCGGCAAGCCGGTGATCGGCATCGCCGGATGCCTCACCGATGACTGCGGCGTGGTGCATGAGCATGGGCTCGATGCGGTGTTCGCCGTGGTCAATCGGGCCATGTCCCTGCCGGAGGCGCTGGCCACCGCCACCACCAACCTGCAGCTCACGGCCCGCAACGTGGCGGCTCTCTACCTGCTGCGCAAATGACCCTCTCTCCTGGCCGATGCGGTGCATCGGCCTGACCCTGCCCCGTGCAGCAGAGTGAGCGGCCCGGCGTGGCACCTCTGACGCACTTGCCGATCCTTGGGTCGGCTTTTTTATTATCCTGCTGTCTTTCATATGGTTTTTGTATTCTGAGAAGGGGCTTTGCGGCATAGTGATCTCCCGACAGTGAGGGAGCCACGAGAAACAAGGCCCGCCTGAGGGAGGGCTTCCCATTCCGGGGGGCAATATGCGAGGTGCGAGCCATGATCCTGCTGACCCTGGGGGTGGTGTTGTTCACCCTGACTCATCTTTACCCCTGTTTCGCGGCACAGCACCGCGCCCGTCTGCGGGAGCGGCTGGGGGAGAACCGCTACAAGGGGCTCTTCTCGCTGCTGGTGTTCGTCGCCATCGGTTGCATCCTCGCAGGCTGGCGCAGTGCCAGTCCCATGCCCCTCTATTTTCTGCCTGTCTGGGGGCCCACCCTGGTGATGGGGATCATGCCGATCGCCCTTGTCCTGCTGTGTGCGGGGCAGGGGGCGAACCATTTCCGTCGTTGGCTGGTGCACCCCCAGCTGCTCGGGGTGCTGCTCTGGTCGGGGGCCCATCTGGTGGTGAACAGCGAGGCGCGTTCTCTGGTGCTGTTTGGCGGGCTCGGTCTCTGGGCTCTCATCAGCATCGTCTGGATTTCGATGCGGGAGTGGGGTCGTCACCCCCGTGCCGCCGCCACCTGGCAGGGGACGGGGATCAGTCTGGGGGCGGGGCTGGCCCTCACGGCTCTGCTTATCTTCTGGGGACACGGCTGGCTGACCGGGATCCCCCTGCACTGATCCCTGAACCAGATTCCGGGGTCTTGCGTATGATGGACAAAACAATGGGAGTCACGTCGATGAAATGGTTCACCCTGCTGCTGATGCTCGGCTCGGGCGCGGTCTCTGCCGCCTGCCCCGATTACTTCAACGTGGAGATGCGGGAGCTCAACAGCACCCAGCGCCACAACCTCTGTCAGTTGACCGAGGGCAAGGTGGTGCTGGTGGTCAACACCGCCTCCTACTGCGGTTACAGCGGTCAGTTCCGGGATCTGGAAGCCCTCTATCAGGGCTACAAGGAGAAGGGACTGATGGTGCTGGGCTTCCCCTCCAACGATTTCTGGCAGGAGGCGGGCAACGAGAACAAGACCGCCGAGGTGTGCCGCCGGGACTACGGGGTGACCTTCCCCATGTTCAACTGGGTGGCGGTGCGGGGTTCGGATGCGGTGCCGCTGTTCAAGGGGCTGGCCGCTGCTGCCGACGGTGATGCGCCCAACTGGAACTTCCACAAGTACCTGGTCGGGCGGGACGGCAAGCTGATTGCGAGCTATGGCGCCAACCAGAATCCGTCGGATGATCCTCTCAAACAGCAGATCATCGATGCCCTGGGGCACTGACCCTACCCCATGGCGGGCCACTCTGGAATAATGCGGCCCCGCCATCCACTCCGGTGACACCGTGCTGCAACGTCTTCCCCAAATGGTGATCTTCGATGCCCTGGTTCGTGAACAGGGCATCTCGGCGGCTGCGCGCCGCCTCGGGGTCTCCAAATCCCACATCAGCAAGCAGCTCGCCCTGCTGGAAACCGCGCTCGGCGCCCAGCTGGTACAGCGCACTACCCGCCGTTTCGGGCTCACCGAACTGGGTCTGGAGTATGCCCGCCACTGCCGCGCTCTGGTGGCGGTGGCGCTGGAGGCGGAATCCATGGTGGCGGAGCGCCGTGGCAAGGTGAGCGGTGTGCTCCATCTGGGGGTTGGTCAATCCTTCGGGCGGTTGCACGTGATCCCGCGCCTCAAGGCGTTTCAGGCACGTTATCCGGATCTGGAGCTGGAGGTGTCCCTGTTCGATCACCGCACCAATCTGGTGGATGAGGGGCTGGATCTCTGGATCACCACCTACGAGGACAAACCCGAGTCCCTGGTAGGGCAGCGACTGGCAGACATCGGCTTCGTGCTGGTGGCCTCGCCGGATTATCTGCTGAGTCACGGCACGCCACTGCACCCCAGGGATCTGGCCCATCACAATTGCATCACCTACCAGAGCCGGGAGCGGCGCTACCACGAGTGGTCATTTCGCCAGGGCAAGGAGCGCCAGACGGTGCAGGTGGCGGGCAACTATCGGGTGGATCTGGCTGAAGCGGTGCGGGACGCCGCCCTGGCCGGGCTCGGCATCGCCTACGTGGCCAACTACCTGCTGGACAAGGAGCTGCAATCTGGTCAGCTCATCCCTCTGCTGCCCCAGTGGCAACCGAACCAGAAGATGGCGGTGCACGCCGTCTATGCCAGGCGAGAGCATCTGGATCCCAAGATCCGGCTGTTCATCGACTTCCTCAAGGAGAGCTTCGGACCCGGGCCCTACTGGGCGCAGCGACTCGCCCCCTGGCTCGGGGGGAAATTGTCCGGCACCGAGGAATAATCGTTTCCATACAAGAACACTGGCGTGAGTGCGGTTTCAAAGTTGTGTCAAATCAGTCAGTTGGCGCAACCGATATCGTGCAAACGTTTTTGCTAACAGGGTTGTAACCCGGCAGGGTTGCGGCGGTGAGGGGATGGGAGCAGAATCCGCGCCCATCTTCAGCCTCACTGGATGGAATCCCCATGATTGCCCTGCTTGGTATCCTGAGCATCCTGGCCCTGGCCGCACTCTGCTCTGATAATCGTCGTCGTATCCCGTTGCGAACAGTGGGCTTTGCCCTCTGCCTGCAAGTGCTCTTCGCCGCCCTGGTGCTCTGGCTGCCCGCCGGTCAGCAGGTATTGAACGGTGTCAGCGAGAGCGTCAGCAGCGTCATCGGCTACGGCCAGGAGGGGATTGCCTTCCTGTTCGGGGATCTGGCCAAGTTCAAGCTGGGCTTCATCTTCGCCTTCAACGTGCTGCCGGTGATCATCTTCTTCTCCGCGCTGATCGCCATCCTCTATCACATCGGCCTGATGCCCAAAGTGATCGCCCTGCTCGGCGGCGGCCTGCAGAAATTGCTGGGCACCGGCCGCGCCGAGAGCCTCTCTGCCACCGCCAACATCTTTGTCGGCATGGTGGAAGCGCCGCTGGTGGTCAAACCCTATCTCTCCAGGATGTCCGATTCCCAGTTCTTTGCGGTGATGAGCTGCGGACTGGCCTCGGTAGCTGGCGGCACCCTGGTGGGCTACGCCAGCATCGGGGTCGAGCTGAAATACCTGATTGCGGCGGCCTTCATGTCCGCCCCTGCCGGGCTTGCCATGGCCAAGATCCTGGTGCCGCCCGCCGCGCAAGAGGAAGATCACCACGAAGACGTGGAGATCCCCCGCGCCACCAACGTCATTGAAGCGGCCGCCGATGGTGCCATGGCGGGTCTCAACATCGCCGTCGCCGTGGGGGCGACCCTGCTGGCCTTCGTCGGCGTGATCGCCCTGCTCAACGGCCTGCTGGGCTGGGCCGGCGACCTGGTGGGGCTGGAGCTGAGCTTCCAGATCATCCTGGGCTGGCTGTTTGCCCCCGTTTCCTGGCTCATTGGCGTTCCCTGGGATCAGGCCCAGGCGGCTGGTGCCCTGATCGGCACCAAGATCGTCATCAACGAGTTCGTCGCCTTCATCGCCCTGGTGCAGGATCAGACCCTGAACGAGTCGAGCAAGGCCATCGTCACCTTCGCCCTGTGCGGTTTCGCCAATATCTCTTCCATGGCGATCCTCATCGGCGGCCTGGGGGCCATGGTGCCGGAGCGCAAGTCCTTCATCGCCCGCTACGGCATGCGCGCCATCCTGGCGGGGGTGCTGGCAAACCTGATGAGCGCCTCCCTGGCAGGCTTGTTCCTCGCCCTCTGATAGACCCTGGAAGTCAGCACCTTCCGGTCATTGCCCGCTTCGGCGGGCTTTTTTGCACCCGCTTGCAGGCAAAAAAAAGCGCCTCTGGGGAGGCGCGGGGAAAAGACAGATTGGAAGCGTCACATGGGTGCCACCTGAATGAGGGATGAGCCGTCCCATCCAAGTGTGAAGCCATGATGCCTGATGCTCTCTGAAGCGCTTCTGAGGCGATTCTTCATACTGTGTTCATTTTCAAAATGCTGCCGTAATGTGATTTTTCAAATGATTGATGCTGAAATAAAATAAATAATCAGTGATTTATTTTGTTGTGCAGCTCAAAGGAAAGATGAATCGGGGCGGTGGGCATGCTCCTGCCATGGGGCGGATCCGGCGGCAGATTATCCCGGTGCCGGCTCAACGCATCACGCAACCATACTGCCAGATGGCAAACAACCAGCATGTGATGGGGATGCTGTCCGTCATGAGCAGTGCGACGCGGTCTGCTGTTGGGACCAGCAACTCGTATGTGATGGAGATGCCGCTCGTCAGAGGATCCGCGCGAGTGGCCTGCGGTCTGTGGTGCCTGCACCCGCAACCCGCATTTGACAGGAGGCGCGCCCTTTCATGGGGTCAGCGCGAAGTGGTCTGCGGTCTCCTGCTCCAGTGCCAGCAACCAGCGCTTGATGGGGATACCTCCCCCGTAGCCGGTCAGTTCACCGCTGCGCCCTATGACCCTGTGGCAGGGCACTATGATGCTGAGGGGATTGCGGCCGTTGGCGGCGCCTACTGCCCGCACGGCCCTGGGGTTGCCGATGGCCTCTGCAATCTGGAGGTAGCTGACGGTCTCGCCGTAGGGAATGTCGCACAACGCCTGCCACACGGCCTGCTGGAATGGTGTGCCCGTGGCGGCCAGGGGGAGATCGAAGCGCCGCAGGCGGCCGGCAAAGTAGGCGGAAAACTGCTCGACGAAGGGGGCCAGGGCGGCATCATCCCGCTGCCACTCCGGTTGCGGCAGGACGGGGCGCTCCCCTTGCATGAATTCCACGTGGCGCAGCCCGGCCCCATCGATGGCGATGAGCAGGGGCCCCTTGGCACATTCACAAAAGCTGTACTGCATTCTCTTGTCCTCGGGGTTGTGGCAGGTCACTCCAGCACGGGCTTGCCGCGGGTGGATTTGATCTCTCCCTTGCGTTTCTTGGCATCGACCCGCTTGCGTTGGGAGCTGCGGGTCGGCTTGGTGGCGTGGCGGGCCTTGGGGCGCCACGCGGCTTTTTTCAGCAGCTCGGTCAGGCGGCTCATGGCCTCCTTGCGATTCATGTCCTGGCTGCGATGGGTCTCGACCCTGATCTGGATGAAGCCGTCGTGAACCCGGCTGTCGCTGAGCCGCTCCAGTCCCTCCTTGTAGAGCGGCGGCAGGCTGGGGGAGTCGCGATAATCGAAGCGCAGCCAGACGGCGGAGTCGGTCTTGTTGACGTGCTGGCCGCCATTGCCCTGGGCCCGCATGGTCTGGAATTGCAGTTCATGCCAGGGGATGATCACGCTGTTGGAGATGACTAACATGGGGTGATGCTCTCATTTGGTGCATCAAGGGAGTCTGGTGCAGCTTGGTGCCTCATTATGGGGCGAGATGCGCTTCCTTGGTGATCCTGAGCCTTTCTGGCTCAGAGTGTCATGTCTATCTATATGAAAATAAACGATAAAAATACTTGGCACAAGAATTGATGACCCATTCGTGACATACCATGGATTGGGAGCAACCAGATGAAGCTGATTACTGCGATTATCAAACCTTTCAAGTTGGACGACGTGCGCGAGGCCATCGCCAACCTGGGGGTGGAAGGCCTGACCGTCTCCGAAGTGAAGGGTTTTGGTCGCCAGAAGGGGCACACCGAATTATACCGGGGAGCCGAGTACCAGGTCGACTTTCTGCCGAAGGTGAAGCTGGAGATCGCTACCGCAGACGAGAACGTCGAAGGGGTGATCGAGGCCATCTGCAAGGCGGCCTATACCGGCAAGATCGGTGACGGCAAGATTTTCGTCTATGACCTGCTGCAAGCGGTGCGTATTCGTACTGGTGAGAGCGACGACGAGGCGCTCTGAGTACGCTCCTTTGCCCGGCCGGGTCGGGCAAAGGTCCGGGCAGGTTCTGCCGACAGTGTGAAGGGGTGGTCGTCGAAAGACCGGATGGGATTCCATCCGGTCTTTTTGTTTGGCCGCTGATTAAATAGATCGTTCCAACCCTGCAAACCGCCTTGATCCTCTCCTCCCGATTCATGCAGAATGCAAACGAAAATGGTTATCACTCTTTACGCAGACAAGGAACGGATGATGAAAATGAAGATGTTGGCACTGGCTTTCTCCACGCTTGTCGCCCAGTCGGCGTTCGCCGCCCAGGAGGTAAACGTCTATTCGAACCGTCAGGATGAGCTGATCAAGCCCATCATCCAGCAGTTCGAGAAGGAGACCGGGATCAAGGTCAATGTGGTGTTTGCCAAAGAGGGGCTGAACGAGCGTCTGGAACGGGAAGGCAAGCTCTCTCCGGCCGATCTGATGCTGACCGTGGACATCAGCCGTCTGACCGAGCTGGTGGACAAGGACCTGGTGCAGCCGGTGGACAGCAAGACGCTGCAGGAGAACATCCCCTCCATCTATCGCGATCCGGACAACCGCTGGTTCGCCCTGACCACCCGGGTGCGTGCCATCTACTCCAGCAAGGAGCGTCTTGGCAAGCTCGACACCATCCGCTACGAAGATCTGGTCAAGCCTGAATTCAAAGGAAAAATTTGTACCCGTAGCGGCAAGCACGAGTACAATGTGGCGCTGGTTTCGTCCATGATTGCCCATCACGGCATGGCGGACACCAAGACCTGGCTGGAAGGGGTCAAGGCCAACCTGGCGCGCAAGCCCCAGGGCAACGACCGTGATCAGGTCAAGGCGATCAAGGACGGCATCTGTGATGTCTCCCTGGGCAACAGCTACTACCTGGGTGCCATGTTGAAGGACCCGGCGCAGAAGTCCTGGGCCGACGCGGTGGAAATCAACTTCCCGAACCAGGGTGATCGCGGTGCCCACGTCAACGTGAGCGGCGTGGCCATGACCAAGTATGCCAAGAACAAGGACGCAGCACAGAAGCTGATGGAGTTCCTCTCCGGGGATACCGCCCAGCACATGTATGCGGATGTGAATGCCGAGTACCCGGTCAAGGCGGGGGTCGAGCCTTCTGCCATGGTCAAGTCCTGGGGCACGTTCAAGTCTGACCCCATGCCGGTCAGCGATTATGCCAAGCACCGCAAGGACGCCTTGCAACTGCTGGATGAAGTGAAATTCGACTTGTAATCAGATGGGGCCAACGGCCCCATCAACTTCTGTGGACTCATGAAACATTTTGGATGGATTGCCGGCAGCTGGGCCACCGCCCTGCTGCTGGGTTTGCCGGTACTCGCCCTGGTCTTCTCCGCCTTCTCGGCTGATGGGGAACTGTTTGCCCACCTCGCCGATACCGTACTGCCCGACTATCTGCGAAACACGTCCGGCCTGGTGCTGGGGGTGGTCTGCTTCAGCCTGCTGTTCGGAGTGCCCACCGCCTGGCTGGTGGCCATGTGCGAGGTGCCGGGGCGCCGCGCCCTGCAATGGGCGCTGATGCTGCCCATGGCGATGCCCTCCTATATCGTTGCCTACGTCTATACCGACCTGCTCGACTACTCGGGCCCGCTGCAGGCGGGGCTGCGTGCCCTGTTTGGCTGGCAGGGACCGACCGACTACTGGTTCCCGGCCATTCGCTCCCTCGGGGGCGCCGCCTGGGTGCTGGCGCTGGTGCTCTTCCCCTATGTCTATCTGCTGGCACGGGCCTCCTTCCTGGAGCAGTCGGTCAGCCTCATTCACTCCAGCCGTCTGCTCGGCTGCACCCCCTGGCAGAGCTTTCGCCGCCTGAGCCTCCCCCTGGCCCGCCCGGCCATCATGGTGGGGGCATCTCTGGTCGCGATGGAAACTCTGGCGGACTTTGCCACCGTCCACTTCTTTGCCATCAACACCCTGACCACCGCCATCTACGACACCTGGCTCGGCTACGGCAGCCTGGCGACCGCCGCCAAGCTCTCCTGTCTGATGCTGCTGGCGGTGGTGCTGCTCATCGCGCTGGAGCGCCGCTCCCGCCAGCGCCAGCAGGTGTTCCAGAAGTCGATGGGCTTCGAGCAGCCCCTGCGTTACCCCCTCGGGGGCCTGAGGGGCGTGCTGGCCGGGCTCTGGTGCTGGGGCCTGGTGCTGGCGGGGTTTGCCCTGCCGTTCGTCATCCTGCTCGATTACGGGGTGCGTTACTTCGCGCTGTCGTGGACGCCCGAATTCGTGCGCTTTGCGGGCAACAGCCTCGCCATCTCGGCCCTGACCGCCCTGCTGGCCATGGCCATTGCCCTGCTGCTCGGCTTCTTCCGTCGCCTCGATGGGGGGACTCGCAGCCTGCTGCCCCTGCGCCTTGCCGCCATGGGCTATGCCATGCCGGGGACCGTGCTGGCCATCGGCGTGCTGGTGCCGCTCACGGCCCTTGATTTTGGCATCAACGATCTGGCCGAGTGGCTCGGGATGCCGGGCCCCGGTCTGCTCCTGACCGGCACCCTCACCGCCATCGTGTTCGGCTATCTGGTGCGCTTCGTCGCCATCGCCATCGGGTCGGTGGAGAGCAGCATGAGCAAGATCTCCCCCAGCCTCGACATGGCGGCCCGCTCTCTGGGGCAGGGGGCGGGCGGCATGCTGCGTCGCATTCACCTGCCGCTGGTACGCCGCGGCCTCTTTGCCGGCGCCATGCTGGTGTTCATCGAATCCATGAAGGAGCTGCCCGCCGCCCTGCTGCTGCGGCCGTTCAACTTCGAAACCCTGGCGACCCACGTCTATCAGTTCGTCTCGGACGAGATGCTGGAGCGGGGGGCGCTCGGTGCCATCGTCATCGTGCTGGTGGGGCTGATTCCCCTGCTGTGGATAAACCGTACCCTGGATGGTCCAGGCCATTGAGCGGCCCCGTCCGGCATCACTACGCGAGAGGAAAAGAACCTTGTCCTGCCTGAATATCGAGAAGGTCAGCTGTCACTACAATGGCCGCCCCGTGCTGGAGCAGCTCTCCCTGCAGGTGGCCGACAACGAGATCGTCTGTCTGCTGGGGGCCAGCGGCTGTGGCAAGACCACGCTGCTCAAAGCGGTGGCCGGTCTGCTGCCCCTGGCCCAGGGGGAGATCCGGCTGGGAGAGACCCTGCTCGATGCCCCCGGCGTGAGTGTGCCGCCGGAGGCCCGCCATATCGGCATGATCTTCCAGGATTACGCTCTCTTTCCTCACCTGACGGTGGCCGAGAACGTCGGCTTCGGCCTGACCGGGCAAGATCGCGGCAGCCGCCAGCAGCAGGTGGAAGAGGCGCTGGCGCTGGTCAACCTGCAGGGGTTGGGGGAGCGCTATCCCCACCAGCTCTCCGGCGGCCAGCAGCAGCGGGTGGCCATCGCCCGCGCCCTGGTGTGCAAGCCGCGCCTGATGCTGCTGGACGAGCCCTTCTCCAACATCGACACCCAGGTGCGGATGAAGCTGATCCTCGAGATCCGCACCCTGCTCAAACAGCAGGGCATTGGCGCCATCTTCGTCAGCCACAGCAAGGAAGAGGCCTTCGCCTTCGCCGATCGGCTGGCCCTGTTTCGCGCCGGTCGCATCGAGCAGGTGGGGGAGCCGGAGCAGCTCTATCGCCGCCCCGGGAACCGCTTCGTGGCGGAGTTTCTCGGCGGGGTCAACTATCTGGCGGCCGAGGTGGTGGACAGCCACTGCGTGCAGACCCTCCTTGGAACCATCTGCGGTCAGGAGCCCCATGGCCGCGCGGTGGGGGAGCGGCTGCAGCTCATGCTCAGACCCCAGCAGTTGGCGCTGACGGCGGCGGATGACGGTGAGCTCCGGGTGCGTGAGCAACAGTTCCTGGGCCATCACTGCCGGGTACTGGTGGAGTGTGGCGGCCAGCAACTGGAAGCCAGCATCGGTGAGCCCCTGGAAGGGGAGCGCGCGCGGCTGACCGTGGCGCCTCATGCCCTGGTGTTGTTTGACCCCTTGCCCTGAGTGCGTGGTATTGTCATGAAATCAATGAACTGGAAGCGCGCTGGTTTATAATCGCGCCACGCCCATAGCCAACGCACTTGGAGAGAGACATGAAAGCCCAAGCCGGGATCTGCGCAGAGCCGAATCTGCACGCCCTCTATCTGATGTTCAATCGCACCGGTGACGCCGCTGCCCTGACCTCCCGCCTTGCCAGCCTGCCAGCACTCTGGGAGGCGGTGAGCGCCGACTTCCCCGATGCTGCCTTCAGCGGTCTGGTCGCCGTCGGGGCCGACGCCTGGGATGATCTCTATCCTGCCGCCCGGCCGCCCCAGTTCCGCGGTTTCATGGCGCAATCCGCCAACGGTCAGGAGGCCCCCAATACCCCGTTCGATCTGTTCGTGCAGTTGCGTGCTGATCGGGTGGACGTGCTGCATCATGCCGGTCATCGCGTCATGGCCCTGCTGGCCGGGCTTGTTGAATTGGCCGAGGAAGTCCGCGGTTTTCGCAACCAGGATTGCCGGGATCTGACCGGTTTCGTCGACGGCACCGAGAACCCGCAGGATGAGCACCGCGCCGTGGTGGCGTTGCTGGACGGCGGCGAGTTCGCCGGTGGCTCCTACATCCACGTGCAGCGCTGGGTCCACGCCATGAGCGACTGGGAGAAGCTGGCCCTGAAGGAGCAGGAAGACATCATAGGCCGCACCAAAGTCGACAACATCGAATACGAGTCCGCCGACAAGCCGCTCACTTCCCACATCAAGCGGGTCAACCTCAAGACCCCGAAGGGGGAGTCCATGGAGATCCTGCGCCAGAGCATGCCCTGGGGCACCATGAGCGAGCAGGGGCTCTACTTCATCTCCTGCTGCCGCACACCGCTGCACTTCAACGCCATGCTGGCCAGCATGTACAAAGGGGAAGGCAGCCACTTCGATCACCTGCTGCGCTTCACCCGGGCGGTGACCGGCGCGGCCTTCTTCGCCCCTTCCGTCGATTTTCTGGTGGCCGAGGGCAAATAAGCCCGGCCTGCCGATCGCTCAAAACAAAAAATCCCGGCCAAGGCCGGGATTTTTGTGCGGATCGCCCAAGGCGACCGGATCAGGGCGTCTGCTCGAACAGCTCGAGGGCGGAGAGGTAGAGCTCCTCGATGTCGGTATCGCTGGTCGGGGTGATGAAGATGGTGTCATCACCGGCGATGGTGCCGAGGATCCCTTCGGCCTTGCCGAGGGAGTCAAGCAGGCGGGCGATCAGCTGAGCTGCGCCGGGGCTGGTGTGGATCACCACCAGAGCGCCGTTGTGGTCGACATCCAGCACTAGGTTCTTGAGGGGGCTGGAGGTGGTGGGCACGCCCAGCTCCACCGGCAGACAGTAGACCATCTCCATCTTGGCATTGCGGGTGCGAACGGCGCCGAAGCGGCTCAGCATGCGCGAGACCTTGGATTGGTTGATGTTCTCGAAGCCCATCTCTTGCAGGGCAGTCACTATCTCTGCCTGGGAGCCGAAACGCTCCTCTTTCAGCAAGGCTTTAAAGGCCTTGGCCAGTTTTTCTTGCTTGTCGTTATGTTTCATCTTGGACTCACGAATGAGGGGAGTGACCGCCTGTCACGCTCAGGCGGCAGATACGAACAGCGCTGCTATTTTGCATTCATATGCCTGTTTTGGCAAGGAAGCGGCGCTTGTTCTGCATATTGATTCAAATATAGCTTGCATCAACTTATGCTGGCGCTAGAATCAGGACGAAATTTTGAAAACTTATTCAATTGGGCTGTATGGGTATCGAATTAATCGGCATCGAAAAATCCTGGCACAAGGTGCCGGTACTGCAGCAGGTGAGCTTTCGGACTGCTCCCGGCGAGACCTTGGTATTGCTGGGCCCGAGCGGGGCAGGCAAGAGCTCTCTGCTGCGCATGATGAACTTGCTGGACACGCCGGATGCCGGTGTGTTGCGCATCGCAGACTGTGAATTTTCTTTCCCGTCCAGCCTCTCTACTGCCGAATTCAACCGTCAGGCACAGGCGCTGCGCCGCAAGGTGGGCATGGTGTTCCAGCAGTACAATCTGTGGCCGCACCTCACCGTGATGGAGAATCTGATTGAAGCGCCCGTCAAGGTGCTCGGCATGAGCCGCGACGCGGCCATCGAGAAAGGGGCCTATCTGCTGGCCCAGCTGCAACTGGCCGACAAACGGGACGCCTGGCCCGCACGGCTTTCCGGTGGCCAGCAGCAGCGGGTCGCCATTGCCCGGACCCTGATGATGGATCCCCAGGTGCTGCTGTTTGACGAACCGACGGCTGCCCTGGATCCCGAAATTACCAAAGAGGTGGCGGAGATCATCCGCACCCTGAGCCAGACCGGCATCACCCAGGTGGTGGTGACCCACGAGGTGGAGTTCGCCCGCAAGGTGGCCAGTCAGGTGATCTATCTGGAGAAGGGGCGGATCATCGAATCCGGCACCGCCGCCATCTTCCAGTCCCCGCAAACCAGCCGGTTTGCCGAATTCTTGATGCATTGATATTGAGTCGATAAGGAAGCTGTCATGAAAAAGAGTCTGTTGCTGATCGCCGCCATGGGTCTGCTGAGCACTTCTGTGCTGGCCAAAGAGATCAAGTTCGCCACCGAGGCAACCTATGCGCCGTTCGAATACCTGGATGACAAGAACGAGTTCCAGGGGTTTGACATCGATCTGGCCCGCGCGGTCTGCGAGCAGGCCAAGCTGGAGTGCAGCTTCCACAACCAGGCCTTCGACAGCCTGATCCCCAGCCTCAAGTTCCGTCGCTATGATGCCGTCATCGCCGCCATGGACGTGACGCCGGAGCGGGCCGCCCAGGTCGACTTCTCCGACATCTATTACGAGAACTCCGCGGTGTTCGTCGCCAAGAAAGAGACCTTCAAGGGGCCGGACGATCTGGTGGACAAGACAGTCGGCGTGCAGAACGGCACCTCCCACCAGTCCTATCTGGTGGACAACTGGGTGAGCAAGGGTCTGCTGACCGTGCCCTACGCCAGCTACCAGAGCGCCTTCCTCGACATGATGAATGGCCGCACTGACGGCGTGTTTGCCGATACGGCGGTGGCCGCCGACTGGCTCAAGCAGCACAAGGAATACGCCGTGGTGGGTACCCCGGTGACCGACGCCAAGTACTTCGGTACCGGTTTTGGCATCGCCGTGGCCAAGGGCAACCAGGAACTGCTGACCCAGCTGAACAAGGGGCTGGCCGAGATCAGGGCCAACGGCACCTATCAGAAGATCTATGACAAGTACTTCGCGCAGTAAGCCATGTTGAGCCTGTTGTTGGATGCAGCCTGGATGACCCTCGGGCTGGCCCTGGCATCCCTGGTCGGTGGCATGGTGCTGGCACTGGCATTCAGTGCGGCTGAGTTGAGCAAGCAGCGTGCGTTGGTGTGGCCCGTGGCCACCCTGACCACCTTGATCCGTGGTCTGCCCGAGTTGTTGGTGGTGCTCTTCATCTACTTCGGCTCGACCCAGGTGCTGTTCCTCATCACCGGGGAGTATGTGGAGTTCAGCCCGTTCGCCTGCGGTGTGCTGGCGCTCTCCCTGCTGTTTGCGAGCTACGCCACCCAGACCCTGCGTGCCGCCCTCAATGCGGTGCCCCCTGGGCAGCGGCTGGCGGCGCAGGCGCTCGGCCTGGGCAAGGGGCACACCTTCTTTCGCATCGTGCTGCCCCAGGCCTGGCGTCACGCCCTGCCCGGGCTCGGCAACCAGTGGCTGGTGCTGCTGAAAGACACCGCCCTGGTCTCTCTCATCGGGGTGAACGAGATGATGCGTCAGGCACAGATGGCTTCGGCCAGCACCTATCAACCCTTCACCTGGTACGCCGCTGCCGCCCTCATCTATCTGGCCATCAGTCTGGTGAGTGAATTCGGCTTGAAGCAGGCGTCCCGCTATACCCGCCGTTACGGAGGCTGACCATGCAGGATTACCTGATGACCCTGCTGGGAGGGCTGGCGATCACCTTGCAGCTCACCGTGTTCAGCTTGTTGCTGGGCGTGCTGATGGCGGCCGGCATGACCTGGGTGCTGGAGCGTCGCATTCCGGTGGCGACCCAGTTGGTGCAGCTCTGGGTACTGGTCTTTACCGGTACGCCGCTGCTCATCCAGATCTTCCTCATCTACTACGGGCCTGGCCAGTTTGAATGGCTCAAGGCGGGGCCGCTCTGGCCGCTGCTCAAGCAACCCTGGTTCTGCGCCGTGCTGGCGCTCGGTTTCAATACCGCAGCCTACTCCACCCGGCTGTTCAAGGGGGCGCTCGACGCCATCCCCGCCGGTGAAGTGGAGGCCTGCCGTGCGCTCGGCTTCTCGGCCGGACAGACCCTGTGGATGAAGACCCGCCATGCCGCCCGTCGGCTGGTCCCCGCCTATTCCAACGAGGTGATCCTGGTGCTCAAGGGGAGTTCGCTCGCGAGCACCATCACCATCATGGACATCATGGGGCTGGCCCAGCGTCTCAACGCCCAGACCTATGACACCCTGGCGGTGTTCACCGTGGCCGGAGCGCTCTATCTGACCATGAATGGATTGTTAACAATTGGTTTCCGCTGGTGTGAGCGTCGGGCACTGGCTTTCCAGTCCTGAAGCAGTCACATTTACCTCTTAATGGTGAGGGGAGCACAGGAAATCTGTGTCTTTCCTCCCATTTATCGCATATTCCTCTCCGCTTTCATCGCCGCTTGTTCCCTGGCTCACAGAACCCGTGATTACAACTGTTATCAGATTGTTTTTTAGGAGGGGATCCTTTAAGGTGAGGCGCACAATAAGAATCAGCATTAACCCAACTAGAAACAACCTTAAACCTACGCTTAGACATGGAGTTGATCATGAAAGTTGCCGTTCTGGGTGCCGCCGGTGGCATCGGCCAAGCCCTCGCTCTGCTGTTGAAAAACCGCCTGCCTGCCGGTTCCGAACTGAGCCTGTATGACATTGCCCCGGTCACTCCGGGCGTGGCGGCGGACCTGAGCCATATCCCGACTGACGTGAAAGTAAAAGGTTTCTGCGGTGAAGATCCGAGCCCGGCTCTGGTCGGCGCCGATGTCGTGCTGATCTCTGCCGGCGTGGCGCGCAAGCCCGGCATGGACCGTTCCGACCTGTTCAACATCAACGCAGGTATCGTCAAGAATCTGGTGGAAAAGTGTGCTGCTTCCTGCCCGAAAGCACTGATCGGCATCATCACCAACCCGGTCAACACCACGGTCGCCATCGCCGCCGAAGTGCTGAAGAAAGCCGGTGTCTATGACAAGCGTCGCCTGTTCGGCGTGACCACCCTGGATGTGATCCGTGGCGAGACCTTCGTGGCCGAAGCCAAGGGCCTGAACGTTGACAAGGTACGTGTCAACGTCATCGGCGGCCACAGTGGCGTGACCATTCTGCCGCTGCTCTCCCAGGTTGAAGGCGCCAGCTTCACCGCTGAGGAAGTGGCTGCCATGACCAAGCGCATTCAGAATGCCGGTACCGAAGTGGTGGAAGCCAAGGCCGGTGGCGGTTCCGCCACTCTCTCCATGGGTCAGGCAGCCTGCCGTTTCGGTCTGTCGCTCATCAAGGGTCTGCAAGGGGAAGCCAACGTCATCGAGTGTGCCTATGTGGAAGGCAACGGTGAGCACGCCACCTTCTTCGCGCAGCCGGTGCTGCTCGGCAAGAACGGTGTCGAAACCGTGCTGGACTACGGCAAGCTGAGCGCCTTCGAGCAGGAAGCGATGGACAGCATGCTGGCCACCCTGAAGGCCGACATCCAGCTGGGCGTCGACTTCGTCAAGTAAGTCGCTACGTCGACCGCAAGGGGAGCCCAGGCTCCCCTTTGTCATTTTCGGGGCTGGGTGTGGCGGGCTAAGGAGATGGCCCTGGCTGCCGATAACAGAAGGCAGCAGGAGATCCCTATGATAAAACCAAGAACCCTCATCGCCATTATCGGTGTGTGCAGCTTCCCCTTGCAGGGGGCGGAGCCCACCTTGGCCGCCGCGCCCACCCAGGCGGTGGCGGTTGCTGCCGCGCCGCCATCCGCGGCGTTTGCACCCTTGTCACCGGCCTCGTCATCGGCCCAGCCAGCCCTGACGCCAGCCTCTTCTGTCGCCACGTCATCCCTCCCTGTGTCAGCTGCGCCAGCCCAGGCGCCATCCGCATCCGCACCTGTACCGTCCGCACCGGCAGCTGCGCCGCTGCCCAGGGCGACGACACAGGCATCCGCTGCTGCGGGAGAGTTGCAGGCCGTGCCGCTCTATCGCCAGGACGAACTGCTCAACTGGATAGAGCAGGGGCGCCATCTGGCCCGGGTGAAGCAGGACAGGTGCCAGCTCACCCAGGATATCGAGGCGCGGGCCTCGGTGATGAAGATCCCTGCCTATCAGTTCCTCTGGGGAGACATGCTGGCCTGGGGGGTTTGCACCAAGCCGGACGCCCAGATCGGAGTGCAGTACATGTGGGAGGCCGCCAACCAGGGGCTGGCGCCGGCGCTGGAACAGCTTGGCCGCTATTACTGGAAGGGGATCCTGGTTCAGAAGGATCTGGTGAGGGCCGAGACCCTGATGCGGGAAGCCGCGAGCCTGGGCTTCTTGCGGGCACAGATGGAGTGGGTGGAGATGTTGCTGCAGGGCATGGGGAGTCCCCTGGATTACGAGGAGGCGTATCACTGGCTGCACGGCGCCGTCATCGGCGACAAGGCCATGCACCAGAAGGCGGCGAGCCTGCTCAGCCGGCTCGGCAACCGGATGCCCGCCAATGCCATCGCCCGTGCCAAGGCGATGCACTGAGTCCTGATAGTCCGCTTTGATATGACAAGGCCCACGAAGCTGTGCTTGTGGGCCTTGTGCATTTTCCCGGTCAGGGGAGGGATCAGAGAGCCTGATGGGGGCCGAAGACCTCGTAGTGCATCCGCCCGGCAGGCACGCCCACATGCTCCAGCTGAGCTTTGACTGCCTTCATGAACGGGACAGGGCCGCAGAAATAGTAGTGGGCGTCGGCCGGAATGAGGTCGGTGACCTGCTCCAGTGCCAGAGTGCCGCTGAAGTCGTAATCCTCTCCTTTGACATCCTGCTCCCCCGGCTCCCGATACCAGATCCGGCTCTCCAGTTTCCCGTATTGCCTGCTCTTTGCCCGGATCTCGTCCCTGAACGCGTGGTGGGCGCCATGTTCGCAGGCGTGAAGCCAGCGAATATCCACATCCGGGCCATCGGCCAGCAAGTGGTTGAGCATGCTCAGCATGGGGGTGAGGCCGACCCCGGCGGAGATCAGCACCACAGGCGTGTCTGTCTCCTCTTGCAGGAAGAAGTCGCCGGCCGGCGGCATGATGTCGACCGTGTCACCGATGTGAAGATGATCATGCAACAGGTTGGAGGCCTGACCCCTGGGTTCGCGCTTGACGCTGATGCGGTAGTCGCGGCCATTGGGGGTGTCCGAGAGGGAGTACTGGCGGATCTCCTGATGCTCGAGGGCGGGATGAACCAGCTTGATACTGAGATATTGCCCCGGTTTGAAACGCAACACGGGGTTGCCATCGAGGGGTGCCAGGACGAAAGAGGTGATGAGTTCACTCTCTTGACGCTTCTCCTTGATGATGAAAGGGCGGGTTCCCTGCCAACCACCGTCCTGGCTTGCCTTCTCCCGATAGAGCTCGCTCTCCCGGCCGATAAAGATGTCGGCCAGCACACCGTAAGCCTTGCCCCAGGCGGTAAGGACCTCCTCCGTAACAGCGTTGCCACCCATTTCTTTGAGCGTGGCCAAGAGATGACTACCCACAATGTGATATTGTTCCGGCTGGATCAGGAAACCCGTATGTTTGTGGGCGATGCGTTCAACGGCTCCGGCCAGGGCCCCCAGATTGTCGATGTTCCTGGCATAGGCCGCCACCGCACTGAACAGTGCCAAGGGTTGTCCCCCGCTACGCTGGTGAGCCAGGTTGAAGACATCCTTCAACTCGGGATTGTGGCTGAACATGCGCTGATAAAAGTGCCGTGTGAGGTCAGGGCCCGCCGATTCGAGCAAAGGAATGGTGCTCTTGATGACGGCGATGGTGGCTTGGTCTAACATAGGAGGTCCTTTCTAATTGAACATCTGGAATGTCACTTATTAAGTTGCATCCTAAATGTTTAATTGATCTGGATCAATCATCAATTCTTCGCGCTAGGCGCTACAGGCACTATGAGACTAACGAGCTATACCGATTTTGGATTGAGAGCCCTGCTCTATCTGGCCACCCTGCCGGAGGGGGAACTGTCGAGCGTGGCCAAGGTATCCGCCTTGTACGACGTATCCCGCAACCACATGGTGAAGGTGGTGAACCAGTTGGTAAAACTGGGCTATCTGCAGTCACAACGCGGCAAGAATGGTGGTATCCGCATGGCGCGCTCCCCCGACGAGATCAATATCGGGCAAGTGATCCGGGCGTTGGAAGGCAATCTGGACGGGATCGACTGCAGCTCCCCGGTCTGCCATATCGTCTCCGTCTGTCTGCTCAAGAGTGCCTTGAAGGAGGCGATGAACGCCTTCCTCGCGGTGATGGATGGCTATACGCTGCAGGATTTGCTGGCAAACCGTGACGAGTTGCAGCAGGTGTTCGGTGAGCTCATCCCCACTCTGGTGCTGGAGCCGGATGACGAGAGCGAGTGAAACAAAAAGGCTGCCATCGGCAGTAATGCCGATCAGTTAAGGATCCATTGACCGATCCTCAGGCTGTGTAAGAATCCGAAACTCCTTGTTGGGTTTCGGATTTTTTTATGCGTATCGACCAAGCTCTCGACTTCATTCACGCCTGTCCTCCCGGAAAGTTTGAGTCC
>NZ_JALIHH010000059.1:0-293 GCF_022869435.1 Aeromonas sp. LsrichE-8G | reverse complement strand
GGTGTTTGAGCCCGTCAACAGCTTCAAAACCAATCAGACCAAGCTGGCAAGGCTCCAACGCCAGTTGAGCAAAAAGGTAAAGTTCAGCAGCAACTGGAAGAAACAAAAAGCCAAGATCCAGCGGCTGCATTCACATATCGCCAATAGCCGCCGCGATTACCTTCACAAGGTCACAACGACTATCAGCAAAAACCACGCGATGATCGTCATTGAGGATTTGAAGGTTGCCAGCATGTCAAAATCAGCAGCGGGCACGACCAGCCAGCCGGGGCGCAACGTCCGGGCAAAATCAG
>NZ_JALIHH010000314.1:0-302 GCF_022869435.1 Aeromonas sp. LsrichE-8G | reverse complement strand
CCGGCACTGGGACCACTGCCGGTGCATCCCTATCGCTATGTCGCCATCAAAACGGTCAAGGTCAACATCGACTATCACGTCAGTTATGAGCAGCACCATTACTCGGTGCCACACCAGTATGTGGGTCAGCAACTGGAGCTCCATGCGGGCGATACCCTGCTTCAGGTCTATCACCAGCAACAGCTGGTCGCGAGCCATCCACGTAAAACCATCCCGGGGATGAGCACGCTCCCTGAGCACATGCCGGAACGTCACAGCAAGCAGCAACGCTGGACCCCAGGGCGTCTTAAACAGTGGGCTGC
>NZ_JALIHH010000313.1:0-299 GCF_022869435.1 Aeromonas sp. LsrichE-8G | reverse complement strand
AGGTAGGTTTTTCCGCAGCCACAGGGGCCGGTAATGAGCAGGTTCTGGCCCCGGCGCAGCCACTCTCCTTGGGCCAGGTTTGCCACCTGTGACCGCTCCAGGTTGCGTGCAGACTGGTAGTCCACCTCTTGCACCGTGGCCTGGAGTTTGAGCCTCGCCTGCTTGACCAGCCGAGCTTGTTTACGCTGCTCCCGGCTCAGTTGTTCGTGTTCGACCAGCAGGCTTAGCCGCTCGATGAAGGGCAGCCCTTCGTAGGTACTTGCCTGTTCCAGTTGTTGTTGCACGGCATCCGCCATGCC
>NZ_JALIHH010000312.1:0-293 GCF_022869435.1 Aeromonas sp. LsrichE-8G | reverse complement strand
TCGGCGCAGTACAGTGCGGCATCGCCGACCAGATAACGGCACTCCTGCGCGGCCTTGAGACTGCTCAAATGGCGACGAACGGTCTGGGCAAAGGCTTTGGTGTCATTACTATTGCCGCTCAGGGCCTGCATATAGACAGGTAGGCCAGCCTGATTTTCACAGATGAGCTCAAGGATCACTTGATTCAGCTCTGGCCGGTGATCACGACTATAACCACGCACCAGTTGCAGCTTACCGACCAGATCCCCATCGGCACAGTCATAGGCGCCATCGACGTGGAAGCTGGTAATATC
>NZ_JALIHH010000058.1:0-20158 GCF_022869435.1 Aeromonas sp. LsrichE-8G | reverse complement strand
CGGGACACGCCGTTTTAGCCTGTGGAGGCGTGGTGCAATCAGGCCGCCCGATGAAGCAGGAACCCGGTACTGCGCGAGCAGCTATCACCCAGTAATGGGGATCCCCCTCCTGTGACGCGAAGCGCTAAGGTGGGGGAGGATGTCAATTTCTCGTCAACCCCGCGCTCGCCACCGTGTTCCCTACACAAGGGCGGGGCGCCTGAGAAACCCGCAGGCGCGCCGTGTTGACTGCCACGGGCGAAAGGGGCGCAAGATCAACGGGCAGGATCAGAGGCTGCCCTTGTCAAAAAGCCAGAGGCGGGATGGGCCATGGGCCCAGTAAAAACGCTTCGAAATGGAAGGGGGGGCGCGGGGTTGGCCCTGTGGCGTGCGCGAGAGAGTGTTCAGGATTGGCCCGATTAGACACTGTATATCTGATCGGGCCATCTATTTTGACATGCCGACATGCCGACATGCTGGATAAAGGGATAACCGGATTGTTCGGGACGGCTAGCGAGAGACATATCCTGATGGAAGGGGTCAGGGGAGGGAGCCCCTCGGGCCATATGCCGTCGGGGCAAACAAGAGGGGCATCCGGCGGGCGCCGGATCAGTTGTCCAGGGTCAGCACCACCTTGGCTTCCTTGTCCGTCTCCTTCACCTGGCTGTCGAGCACGAAGAGGCGCTCCGGCGCGATGCCCTGGGTATCCACCAGATACTCCTTGGTGTTCTGGGCGCGGCGCATGGCGAGGTTTCGCAGGGACTTGGCGGTGATGAGCTGCTGATCCCGCAGCAGGAGCACCGCCTGGGCGCGCAGGGCCTCGCTCCCTTCATCGAGTCGCAACCGGTCGGCCAGATCCCCGAGATCTTCGTTGAACTTGGCTTCATAGGCCTCTGCCAGTGCGGATTGCATGGCGGGATCCTGCTCCAGCAGCGTCAAATACACCGGGCTGCCGGTGGTCTTGGCCAGCAGCCGCTCAAGCTTCTGGCGCTGGAGGATGGGGCGCTCTTCGTTGAAGTTGACCTTGCCGCGAATGTTCATGCTGAGCTTGGGCCTCTCCTTGAGGGCCTGCGCGAGGGTGGTCAGCTTGGTCTGCTGGGTCGGGGTCAGGGCGGGATCGCCAGGCAGGAAGGGGAGCTCGTCGAGATCCTTGGTGCCCCCCGTCAGGGACGCAAGCAGGGAGAAGGGGGAGGTGATGGCCTTGCCGAGGGTATTGCCGAGCACGTCCCAGAAGATGTTGCCCAGGCTGAAATCAGGCTGATCCAGATTGCCCTTCACCTTGAGGTTCATCTTGATGACGCCGCTCGAATCGCTCAGCAGGGCGATGGCGAGGCCGAGGGGCAGATCCTTGGCCTGCTCGCTCTTGACCTTCTCCCCGAGTTGCAGCTTCTTGATGGTGATGTCGTTGTCCCCCTCCAGCCGGTTGCCCTGCAGCTTGTAGTTGAGCTTCATGGAAAGCTGCCCCTTGTCGATGGCATAGCCTGCATAGGTGCTGGAGTAGGGGGTGAAGGTGGTGAGTTCCAGATTGTTGAAGGCCACGGCCACGTCCAGCACGGGATCCTCGATGAGCAGGTTGGCGCCCCCCCGGATGGTGACGGGGGCATAGCGGTCCACCTTGCCGTTGAAGGCGAGCTCGGAGCGCTGCCCCGGGGTGTTGCTGATGTGGCGGCTCTGGCCGTCGAGGGAGGCGATGTCCACCACGAACTCCGGGCTCAGGCTGCGATCGGCGAAGCGCAGGTTGCCCTGGGCGGTACGGATCTGATCGATGACGATGTGCGGGGCGGGGGCGCTCTCCCTGGCGTTCGCGGCGGGTTGCGGCAGCAGCAGTTGCTGCACGTTGGTGATCCCCTCTTCGTTGATCTCGATGCGGGCATAGGGTTTGCTGAGCAGGATGTCGGCGATACGCAGTTGCTGGCTCAGGCGATCATAGTGCAGGCCGCTCAGTTGCAGATTCTCTATCTGGAGCAGGCGCTGGTTGTCGGCTCGATCCAGCACGTTGAGCCCGGCGACCTCGAGTCCACCGCTTATCTCCAGCTTGCTGATGGCCCCCTGGCGGTCGGTGACCAGGTCAAGTCTGGTGCGGCTGGCAAGCTCGCCGTCCCGCACGCTGATGCGCAGCAGATCCTGCAGGTAGGGTTGGGCCAGGGTCAGCGGCAGCCCCTGCTGGCGGATGGCGCCGTTCAGGGTGAAGGGGGTCAGCCCCAGGGTGCCGTCAAACGCCACCGTCGTCCTGGTGTCGAGGGCTGCGTTGAGGGTGAGGGGGCTGGGTTGGGCGGTCTGGCTGCCAAGGGGCCCCAGGGTGAGGGCGATGGCGGAGATGGCCCGTTTCAGGGGCTTGCCGCTGGTGGCTTCGGTCAGGGTGAGGCTGCCCTGGTCGATGCGGGTCTGCTTGAGGGCCCATTGCCAGGGCTTGGCGGGGGTGGCCGGTTGTTTGCCCCCCTTGGGGGTCTTCTGGGGGAGCAGCAGGTCCGCGAGATCCAGTTGTTGCTGGTGGTCGAGGACGGCGGTGATGGCCGGGCTCTTGAGGGTGGCGGCATCGAGCTCAAGGCGCTGCTTGTTGCCATCGATGCGGATCCCGGTCAGCGCCAACTGCTTGAAGCGGGCAAATTCCTCCCCCTTGTTGCGTGTGAGCTGCCAGTTGGCCAGGGTCAGCTTGCCCTTTGACAACTGCCAGTCCAGTCCCTGCTTGCCCTGGGTGAGGCGATAGGCGAGCTCGGCGCTGGCCTCCCCTTTGGCGAGGGTCGCCTTGAGATAGGGGGCCCAGAGGGGGGCGAAGGGGGCGATGGCCACCTTGCCAAGGCTGAGGTTGCCCTTGCCGGCGCCGCTCATCATGTCGAACTCCCCTTCGGCCTTGAGGGGGCTCTTCTCGTTGACGGTGGCGCTCAGGCGATAGGGGTTGAGCACCCCCTCTGCGGTGGAAAAGCCGGGCAGGTGCAGGGCGAGCTTGTCCAGGGTGAGGGGCGGCACCCACCCCGGGCTGCTCTGCTTGCGGCTGTCCCGGTAGCTGAGCCGGCCCTGCTCGACGGACAGCTTGCCGATGGTCACCAGCACGGGCTCGGCGCTAGCTGGCGGCGTTTGCTCCGGCGCAGGGGCGAGCAGGGAGGCCAGTGCATCGGTCAGGTTGAAGCGCGCCTCCCCCTTGAGATCCTCGAGGCGCACCATATCTGCCCTGGGGGCGGTCAGGGTGGCCTCTTCCAGTACCAGGGCGCGCTGCTGCCAGCTCGCTTTCAAGGCGGGAATGAGCTTCAGCTTTTCAAATGACACCAGTGCTTGCTGCTGGTCATCGAGCAGGGCGCTGGGACCCAGCACGAGGGAGGGGGAGCGGATCCCCACCTCTATCTTGCCAAGGGAGAGGTGCAGGCCGTAATGGGTGGCAAGCCAGCCGGGGAGATGGCGCTGGATGAGGGTCGGCGCCTGCCAGAGCAGGATGGTGATGCCGATGAGCAGGAGCGCGAGAAGATAGAGGGCATAGCGCAGCAGACGAGCGGGCAGAGGCTTGAGCATGATGGTCTCCATTTGATGCGCATATGGTAGCAATTAATCGTGCCCGGTTCATGGGAAGGACTCATGAGATGCGCCGCACTCTGACCGGGCTGGGGAATTATTGTGCGACCAAGGCCGGATTTCCCCCGTTTGCCCCACCTCGCCGCTTGCCCAAACCGCCCAGTCTGTCCGGCATGTCGCGACGGGCGATGTGGGAACAAGGGGGTTGCCGGGTCAGGGCCTGCCACTGCGGATATCCACTGGAAAACCGGGATACCGGGGGTGAGATACCCCCAGAGTCTGTCAATCCCCGTCGGTTTTCAAGCCGCCGAGGGAGTGGATGCAGCGCTGCTCGGCGGCATCGAGCTCGGCCATCACCATCTGGATGTCCTCCAGCTGCTGGCGCAGGGAGTGGCGTCTGGCCTCGATGAGCTGGATCATGGAGTGAAGCTGCATCCGGCTGGAGCGGTCGGTGTCGTACATGTCGAACAGCTCGCGGATCTCCGCCAGGCTGAACCCGAGGCGCTTGCCGCGCAGGGTCAATTTCAGGCGGATCCTGTCCTTGTGGCTGTAGATGCGGGTCTGCCCCTCCCGGGTCGGGGTGATGAGCCTCTCGTCCTCGTAATAGCGGATGGTGCGTGGGGTGATGTCGAACTCTTGGGCCAGCTCCGAGATGCTGTAGGTCCTCTCCTTGCCACTGGCGTGTCTGGCTCTCATGGTGCGCCCTCCTGATGAGCTGGCGGGGTCCTGGCCCCGCGGCAAGGGCCGAGTTCATGATGCATGATGGCCTCCCGGGGGGCGCTGCTCGCGCTCTTGTGCGAGGCGCCGTCCCCTCCCGTGCAGGGCCTGGCCGACCCGGGAGCCGTTGGGGCGCCCCAGCAACTCGCTCACCCACTGGCCGGTGGCGGCCAACTGGTCGAGGTCGACGCCGGTGCTCATGCCAAGGCCGTGCAGCAGATAGACCACCTCTTCCGACGCCACATTGCCGGAGGCGCCGGGGGCATAGGGGCAGCCGCCGAGCCCGGCCACCGAGCAGTCGATGGTGCGGATCCCGCGCTCGAGCGCCGGCAGCAGGTTGGCCAGCCCCTGGCCATAGGTGTCGTGAAAATGAACCGCAAGCCGGCCCGCCGGGATCTCGTGCAGTACCGCATCCAGCATGGGAGCCACGGTGCCCGGGGTGCCGACGCCGATGGTGTCGCCGAGGGATATCTCGTGGCAGCCCAGATCCAGCAGCCGCTCGGCCAGGGCGGCGACCCGTTTCGGGCGGGTCGGGCCGTCGAACGGGCAGGCGATGACGGTGGAGAGGTAGCCGCGCACCTTGATGCCGAGGCTGCGCGCCTCCTGCACCAGGGGGGCAAAGCGCACCAGGGACTCCTCCACGCTGATGCCGATGTTGGCCCGGGTGAAGCCGTCCGAGCAGGCGGTGAAGAGGCCTATCTCGTCGGCGCGTGCGGCGATGGCGGCCTGCAGACCCTGCAGATTGGGCACCAGGGCGCCATAGCGGGTCGGCCCCCTGCGCGGCAGGGCGTTAAAGAGTGCGGCGGAATCCGCCATCTGCGGCACCTTTTTGGGAGAGACGAAGGCCCCCACCTCGATGCGCTGCAACCCGCTCTCGGCCAGGTGGGCGATGAGCGCCAGCCGCTGCGCCAGGGAGAGGGTCGCAGCTTCATTTTGCAGGCCGTCCCGCGGCCCCATCTCCACCAGGCTGACCTTGTCGTCCCGGTTCTCGTGCGTGTGGCTCATGAGCGCTCCTCCTGCGCGGTATGGTCCTCGGCAAAGCGCACCAGCAGGGCGCCCTGGCTCACCTGTTCCCCCTGGCGGCACTGCAGGGCCTCAATCACCCCGTCCCGGTCAGCCTTGAGGACGTGCTCCATCTTCATCGCCTCCAGCACCAGCAGGGGTTGCCCCTTGCTGACCGGCTGGCCGGCCTCGACCTGCAGCGCCACCACGATGCCGTGCATGGGGGCCAGGATGCCCGGGACATGGCTCGTGTCATGATCATGGTGGAGCTGATGATGCTGATCATCGAGCGAGAAGCGGATGCGTCTGCCCGCCAGGTGCAGCAAATAGGCGCCCTCGCCGAGGGGCTGCACCGGATAGCGTTGCCAATGTCCACCTTGGCACAGGCGGATCTGATCTGACCCGAGTTCGAACGGGATCTGCTCGCTCTGCCAGAGCAGGGCGCCTCCTCGCTCGGTGAGGGGGAGAGTGCGGGTCTCCTCGCCGATGCGCACCGTGGCGCAAAAGCGGCGGGTGGGGCCCAGCCGAAAGCCTGCGGCCTGCTGCCAGGGGGAGGCATCGCGCTCGCAAGTGGCGAGCCAGAGGGTGGCGAGGGGCCAGGCGATCGCCGGAACAGGCAGGGTGTCGGTGGGAATGGGCCACTGGGTGTGGTGGCGCATCGCCAGCACCTCTGGCACTTCGCACAGGCGTTGCAGGAGCGGGCCGTTGTGCACCAGAGGGCCGAGTTCCAGTGTCGCCAGGGCATCGGCCAGGGTGGCAAAGGCTTCGCTGCGGCTCGGTGCGTGGGCGACGAGCTTGGCGATCATGGGGTCGTAATAGGGGCTCACCTCATCGCCGGCGCCGACGCCGGTGTCGATGCGCACCCCCTTGGGCCAGGTGAGCCAGTGGATGGGGCCGCTCGCTGGCAGAAAACCGGCGGCCACGTCCTCGGCGTAGAGGCGCGCCTCCACCGCGTGGCCACGCAGCACCACCTGCTCCTGGGTGAGGGGCAGCGGTTTGCCCTCGGCCACCGCCAACTGCCAGGCCACCAGATCCTGGCCGGTGATGGCTTCGGTAACCGGGTGCTCCACCTGCAACCGGGTGTTCATCTCCATGAAGAAGAACTCCTCCTTGCAGAGCAGAAACTCGATGGTGCCGGCCCCCCGATAGGCGATGGCCTTGGCCGCAGCCACGGCCGCCTCGCCCATGGCGCGGCGCAGGGCAGGGGAGATGTCGGGGGCGGGGGCCTCTTCGATCACCTTCTGGTGGCGGCGCTGCAAGGAGCAGTCCCTGTCCCCCAGATAGATGGCGTTGCCGAGGGCATCGGCAAAGACCTGCACCTCCACGTGACGGGCGCAGGGGAGATAGCGCTCCAGCAGCACATGGTCGTCGCCAAAGGCGGCACTCGCCTCCCGCTTGACCGCCGCCAGGGCTGCGTCAAAGTCGGCCAGCTGATCGACCCGGCGCATCCCCTTGCCACCGCCGCCACTGGCTGCCTTGATAAGGAGCGGGAAGCCCACCTGGCTCGCCTGATCGCGCAAAAAGTCGGGGTGCTGATCCGCGCCGTGATAACCGGGTAGCACGGGGACGCCGGCTGCCTGCATCAGCCCCTTGGCCCCCGACTTGTCCCCCATGGCGAGGATGGCGGCGCCGCTTGGGCCGACAAAGCGCACGCCCCGCTGTTCGCAGGCGGTGGCAAAGTCGCTGTTCTCGGAGAGGAAACCGTAGCCTGGGTGGATGGCGTCGGCATTCGCCTCTTTGGCAATCTTGAGCACCTTGCCGGTGTCGAGGTAGCTCTCCCGGGCGGGGGCCGGCCCCAGATGCCAGGCCTCGTCGGCTTCGCGCACATGCATGGCGCGGGCGTCGGCGTCGGAGTAGAGGGCGATGGTGTGAATGCCGAGGCGCCGTGCTGTCTTGATGATACGCACGGCGATTTCACCGCGATTGGCGATCAGCAGGCGCTTGATGGGAGTGTGGTTGGTCATGCTACCTCCCTGCTGTTCAAGGTGCACATGTGCGAAGCGTGTTGATCCACACTCCAGTGATATTGACCACAGCTGGCGATCAGCAGGGGCTTGATGGGGTGGTATTGAGTCATGCTTCGTCCTTGAAACGGGGGCGCCAGGTTGGGGGGCGTTTGTCGAAGAAGGCCTGGATCCCCTCTTGGGCCTCGAGGCCGACCCGTACCCGGGCGATGGTCTCGACGGTCTGCTCTTCGTGCTGGTGGCCTGGGCGCCCTTCGAGGGCGGCCAGCAGCCGCTTGGTCTCCTTCATCGCCTGGGGGCCGTTGCGACACAACCGCAGGGCCATGGCGCGTCCCTCCGCCAGCAACTGATCAGGCTGGCTGAGCCTGTGCACCACGTTGAGTCGGCAGGCGGTGATGGCATCGAAAGGCTCCGCGCTCAGCATGTAGCGGCGGGCCTGGCGCATCCCCATGGCGCGCACCACGTAGGGGCTGATCACCGCAGGCACCAGTCCCAGGGTCACCTCGGAGAGGCAGAAGCGGGCATTTTCGCTGGCCAGCACGATGTCGCAGGCGCAGACAAGGCCTAAGGCTCCGCCGTAGGCGGCCCCCTGCACCAGGGCCACCGTGGGGAAGGGCAGCTCGTCCAGTGCCTGCATCAGGTGGGCCAGCACCCGGGCGTCCTCGCGATTCTTGTCAAAGGCGCGGGGGTCGAACGCCTCCCCTGCCATCTTGCGCATCCACTCGAGATCGGCGCCCGCGCAAAAATGCGGCCCCTCGGCGCGCAGCAGCAGCACGTGGGGGCGGTCGGCCAGCGGCTGGCCGTGGGCCAGCTCGTCGAGGCAGTCGAGCAGCCCCTGCATCAGGTCGGCATCAATGGCGTTGTGACGGGCCGGGCGGGCGAGCACCAGCTCGATCACCGGGCCGTGGCGCTCCAGGCGAAAATGGGCAAGGGGATCGTTGAAGAGCGGGTCTGACATATGAACTCCTTACATCCGGAAGATGCCGTACTGCCCGGGGCCCGGCTCGGCCCCCTGGCAGGCCGCCAGCGCCAGGGCCAGCACGGTGCGGCTCTGGACCGGGTCGATGACGCCGTCATCCCACAGGCGAGCACTGGCGTAATAGGGGTGACCCTGGCGCTCGTACTGCGCTATCACCGGGGCGCGAATGTCGGCCGCCTCCGGCTCGCCCAGAGTCTTGCCCTCGGCGGCCAGCTTGTCCCGGCGCACCTGCACCAGCACCCCGGCCGCCTGCTCGCCCCCCATGACGGAGATGCGGCTGTTGGGCCAGCTGAACAGAAAATCCGGTTCATAGGCGCGCCCGCACATGCCGTAGTTGCCGGCACCGAAGCTGCCGCCGACGATCAGGGTGATCTTGGGCACCCGGCTGCAGGCCACGGCGGTTACCAGCTTGGCGCCGTGCTTGGCGATCCCCTCTTTCTCCGCCGTACTCCCCACCATAAAGCCGGTGATGTTTTGCAGAAACAGCAGCGGGATCCCCCGCTGGTTGCAGAGCTGGATGAAGTGGGCCCCCTTCTGGGCGCTGACGCTGTGCAGCACGCCGTTGTTGGCGAGGATCCCCACCTGCATGCCCTCAATGCGGGAAAAACCCGTCACCAAGGTAGTGCCGAACAACGCCTTGAATTCGTCAAACACAGAGCCATCCACCAGTCGGGCGATCAATTCTCGTGCGTCATAGGGGCGCTTGAGACTGGTGCCCACCAGGCCGTAGAGCTCCTCGATGGGGTAGTGCGGCTCATCATAGGAGGGAGCGGATGGGGCGGGTGACGCCGCCGTCTGGTTGTCACCCAGGTTGCTTACCAGGGTGCGGGTGATGGCCAGGGCATGGGCATCGTCCCGGGCCATGTGATCCGCCACCCCGGAGTGGACGCAATGCACCTCGGCGCCGCCCAAGGCTTCTGCGCTGATCTCCTCACCGGTGGCGGCCTTGACCAGGGGCGGGCCCGCCAGAAAGAGGGTGGCCTGTTCCCTGACCATGATGGACTCGTCCGCCATGGCGGGCACGTAGGCACCCCCGGCGGTACAGAGCCCCATCACCACCGCCAGCTGGGGGATGCTCTGGGCCGACATGCGAGCCTGGTTGTAGAAGATGCGGCCAAAATGCTCCCGGTCGGGGAACACCTCGTCCTGCATGGGCAGGAAGGCGCCGCCGGAATCCACCAGATAGAGGCAGGGGAGGCGCAGCCGCTCGGCGATGGCCTGGGCGCGCAGATGTTTTTTCACCGTGAGGGGGTAGTAGGTGCCGCCCTTCACGGTGGCGTCATTCACCACCAGCATGCACAGGCGCCCCGAGACCCGGCCGATGCCGGTGAGGATGCCGGCGGCGGGCACCGGCTCGTCATAGACCTGCCAGCCAGCCAACGCCGACAGTTCGAGAAAGGGGGAACCCGGGTCCAGCAGCTGGTCGATGCGCTCCCGGGGCAGCAGCTTGCCACGGGCCTGGTGGCGGGCCTTGTTGGCAGCACCGCCGCCCAAGGCTATCTCCTCCAGGCGGGCATTGAGATCGTCGACCAGTGCCTGCATGGCGGCCCGATTGGCCTCATAGTCGGGGCTCGCGGTGTCGAGGCGGGAGTGGATCCTGCTCATGCGCTCTCTCCCATCAGCTCGCGGCCGATGAGCCAGCGGCGGATCTCCGAGGTGCCGGCGCCTATTTCGTAGAGCTTGGCGTCCCGCAGCAGGCGGCCTGTGGGGTATTCGTTGATGTAGCCGTTGCCGCCGAGCAGCTGGATGGCCTCGAGGGCCATCTGGGTGGCGTTCTCGGCAGCAAACAAAATGGCGGCGGCGCAATCCTTGCGGCTGGTGCGGCCCTGATCGCAGGCGCTCGCCACCGAATAGACCAGAGCCCGGCTGCTGGCGAGGCGGGTATACATGTCGGCGAGCTTGCCTTGCACCAGCTGGAACTCGCCGATGGCCTGACCGAACTGCTTGCGCTCGCGCACATAGGGAAGCACCACGTCCATGCAGGCCTGCATGATGCCAAGGGGCCCGGCCGCCAGCACCACCCGCTCGTAGTCGAGCCCGCTCATCAGTACCTTGACACCGCCGTGCAGGGGGCCCAGCAGGTTCTCCTGCGGCACCCGGCAGTTGTCGAACACCAGCTCGCAGGTACTGGATCCGCGCATGCCGAGCTTGTCGAGCTTCTGGGCGGTGGAAAAACCGGGAGTCCCCGCCTCGACGATAAAGGCGGAAATCCCTTTGGGCCCGGCGGCGGCATCGGTCTTGGCATAGATGACGAAGGTGTCGGCATCGGGCCCGTTTGTGATCCACATCTTGTTGCCGTTCAGCACGAAGTGATCCCCCTCGCGCACCGCGGTGAGGCGCATGCTCACCACGTCGGAGCCGGCACCCGGCTCGCTCATGGCCAGCGCCCCCACGTGTTTGCCGCTGACCAGATCAGGCAGGTATCTCGCCTTCTGATCAGGGGTGCCGTGGCGGTGGATCTGGTTGATGCAGAGGTTGGAGTGAGCGCCGTAGGAGAGGCCGACCGAGGCGCTGGCGCGGCTCACCTGCTCCATTACCAGCACATGGGCCAGATAGCCGAGGTTCACCCCGTCATACTCCTCTGCCACCGTGATGCCGTGCAGCCCCAGCTCACCCATCCGGGGCCAGAGATCCCGGGGGAAAGCGTTGTTCTGATCGATCTCGCTGGCGCGCGGTGCGATCACTTTCTGGCAGAAAGCCTCGACCTGTTCGGTCAGGGCCTGGAGGGTTTCATCCATCAGGGCATGCATCCGTGCTCTCCTTGGTGCAGTGGACTGCCGATTTCCCCTGCCATCAGGGTGATGACTGGTCAGTCCATTCGTGATTCAAGTTTACGTTAGCGTAAACGTAAATTGATTGTTAGTCTAAGGTAAATTCGATGGCAGCCCGCCGCAAGGGGCTACTCGGGCAGAGGAGCGCAAGGAGTGAACAGGATGTGCAACAGCAACATGGATGTGGCCGGCCCAGGGTGGCCTGCCATCGCCTGCCAACGGGCTAGGAGGGGGGCATGAGCCAGCATCACACCCAGTACGGGGATCTGCCGCTCTACATCGGTGGCGAGGCGTGTCCGTCCGCAAGCGACGAGTGGATAGAGGTGACCAACCCGGCGGATCAGAGTCTGCTGGCGCGGGTGCCTAAGGCTACCCCGGCCGAGATCGAGCATGCGGTACGTACCGCCCACGACGCCTACCTGCAGTGGCGGGAGGTGCCGGCCCCCGAGCGGGCTCGGGTGATGTTCAACTACCAGCATCTGTTGAAAGTGCATCACGACGAGCTGGCGACCCTGCTGGCCCAGGAAACCGGCAAGAACCTGGCGGATGCCAAGGGCGACGTCTGGCGGGGCATCGAGGTGGTGGAGCAGGCCTGCGCCATTGCGAGCCAGACTCTGGGGGAGACCATGGGCAACGTGGCGCGCCGGGTCGACGGCCACTCCTGGGTGCAGCCCCTCGGGGTCTGCGTCGGCATCACGCCGTTCAACTTTCCGGCCATGATACCGCTGTGGATGTTCCCGCTGGCGGTGGCCTGCGGCAACGGCTTCGTGCTCAAGCCCTCCGAGCAGGATCCCCTCACCCCCATGCGCCTGGCCGAGCTGTTTACCGAGGCGGGGGCCCCCAAGGGCATTCTGTCGGTGGTGCATGGCGGCGCCGAGCAGGTGGATGCGCTGCTGGCCCATCCCGATGTCAAGGCAGTCAGTTTCGTGGGCTCGGCCCGGGTCGGCGGCCACGTCTATCGCAGCGCCACGTCGCAACTCAAGCGGGCCCAGTGTTTTGTCGGCGCCAAGAATCACATGGTGATCATGCCGGATGCCAACAAGGCGCAGGTACTCGGCAACCTCGTGGGAGCGGGAGTCGGCGCCGCCGGTCAGCGCTGCATGGCCATCAGCGTGGCGGTGTTCGTGGGGAACGCCAGGGAGTGGATCCCCGAGCTCGCCGCCGAGTTCGCCAAGGTGAAACCCGGTGTCTGGCACGATCCTGAAGCGGCCTACGGCCCCCTCATCAGCCCGGAGGCGAAAGTCAGGGTGGAGGGGCTTATCGAGGCGGGGATTGCCGAGGGAGCCGAGTGCCTGCTGGACGGCCGTTTTTGCGACGTACCCGGCTACCCGGTGGGCAACTGGGTGGGACCAACCCTGTTTCGCGGCGTGACCCCCGAGATGCGCATCTACCGGGAGGAGATCTTCGGGCCCGTGCTGGCCTGCCTCGAGGTGGGGAGCCTGGATGAGGCGCTTGCCCTCATCAACGCCAACCCCTATGGCAACGGCACCTCCCTCTTCACCGGCTGTGGCGCCGCCGCTCGCAAGTTCCGCCACGAGGTGGCGGTGGGCCAGGTGGGGATCAACGTGCCCATCCCGGTGCCGCTGCCGTTCTTCTCCTTCACCGGCTGGCGTGGCTCCTTCTACGGGGATCTGCACGCCTACGGCAAGCAGGCGGTGCGTTTTTACACCGAGACCAAGACGGTCACCGAACGCTGGTTCGACGAAGACATTCCCAGCGGCCCCAATATGACCATTCAGCTGCGCTGACGGCAGGGGTTGCCCACTTTGCCCGGGTGCCCCCATTGACAGCAACGGATCGACGGAACAAATACAAAGGAAGCGAACAAGATGGATTTTACCCTGACCGAATCCCAACGGGCCTGTGTCGAGTCGGCCGGCGCCTTCGCCGATCTGGCGCTCAAACCCCACGCCGCGCGCTGGGACAGGGAGCACGAGTTCCCCATCCCCACCATCAAGCAGGCGGCGGCGCTGGGTCTGTGCGGCCTCTATACCCCGGAGCAGTATGACGGTCTGGGCCTGAGCCGGCTCGATGCCAGCCTCATCTTCGAGCGCCTCGCCATGGGCTGCACCTCCACCACCGCCTATCTCACCATCCACAACATGGTGAGCTGGATGCTGGGCAGCTGGTTGCCTGCCGAGGTGGCCGAGGAGTGGGTACCCAGGCTCGCCAGCGGCGAGTTGCTGGGATCCTACTGCCTCACCGAGCCGGGGGCGGGCTCCGACGCGGCGACCCTCAAGACCCGCGCCGTGCGCGATGGCGAAGATTACCTCCTCGACGGCAGCAAGGTGTTCATCTCGGGCGCCGGCAGCACCGACGTGCTGGTGGTGATGGCCCGTACCGGTGGAGAGGGGGCCAAGGGGATCTCTGCCTTCATGGTGCCGGCCCAGACCCCCGGCGTGAGCTACGGCAAGGCGGAGGAAAAAATGGGCTGGAACAGCCAGCCGACCCGGGAGGTGAACTTCAATGCCGTGCGCATTCCCGCTCGCTTCCGGCTGGGGGAGGAGGGGGAAGGGTTCAAGTTCGCCATGCGGGCGCTCGATGGGGGGCGCATCAACATCGCCAGCTGTTCGCTGGGCACCGCCCAGCAGGCCCTGGACGACGCGTTGGAGCACGTGCGCCAGCGTCAGCAATTCGGGCGTCCGATCAGCGAATTCCAGAGCGTGCAGTTTCGCCTGGCCGACATGGCCACCGAGCTCGCCGCCGCCCGCCTGCTGGTGCGCCAGGCGGCCGCCAAACTCGATGAGGGCAGCCCGGACAAAAGTGCTTGGTGCGCCATGGCCAAGCGTTTTGCCACCGACGTGGGGCACCGCATCTGCGACGACGCCCTGCAACTCTTTGGCGGCTATGGTTATATCCGCGAGTATCCGCTTGAGCGCTATCTGCGCGATACCCGGGTGCACCGCATTCTGGAAGGGACGAATGAAGTGATGCGGCTCATCATCGCCCGCCGCCTGCTGGCCGACCCCGGCCTGGCGCTGGAGTAGCGGGAGGGGCCTGCCCTGAGGACGCAGTCGGCACGTCCTCAGGCTTTGTGAGCCAGGAGCAGGTTGGCTCCATTCAACCCTGTCATCATGGGGCAGTTTTTTTGACAAGGACAACGCAATGACAAGGATCAGGCTCGAATATCACGGCCACGTGGCCTACATCACCCTCGATCACCCACCCGCCAACACCTGGACGCTCGCCAGCCTGAAAGCCTTCTTGCAGATGATGGTGGAGCTGGATGGTCGCCCCGACGTGGTGGCCCTGGTGATCCGCGGTGCCGGAGAGAAATTCTTCTGCGCCGGCGCCGATCTCAAGATGTTCGCCGACGGCAGCCTGGCGCATGCCCGCGAGGTGGCCGAGGCCTTTGGTCACGCCTTCGAGGCGCTGGCCCGCTTTCACGGGGTCAGCATCGCCGCCATCAACGGTTATGCCATGGGAGGGGGGCTCGAAGTCGCGCTGGCCTGCGACATCCGCATCGCCGAGCAGCAGGCCAAGCTGGGGTTGCCGGAGGCCTCGGTGGGGCTCCTGCCCTGTGCTGGCGGCACCCAGCGCCTCACCGAGCTGGTGGGGCCGGGCTGGGCCAAGCGGATGATCCTCTGCGGCGAGAAGGTGAGCGCCACCCTGGCCTACGAGATGGGGCTGGTGGAGGAGGTGGTGACCGAGGGGCACGCCTGGGAGGCGGCGCAGCAGATGGCCCAGCTGGTGGAGCGCCAGAGCCCGAGCGCCCTGCGCGCCTGCAAACAGCTCATCAATCAGGGGCGAAGCACTCACAGGGACGCGGCGCTGCCGCTCGAGCGCAGCCTCTTTCTCGCCCTGTTTGACGATGCCAACCAGCGCGAAGGGGTGGCGGCCTTCCTGGAGAAGCGGGCCCCGCGCTGGCGATACGACCAATCCAAACCGAAAGAGTGAGGGAGTGAAGGATGAATGAGGTAATGATGGCGGCCCGCCATGTCGCAGGGGCAGATACCCGGTCTGCGGGGGCTGCCCATGAGTGAGCCCGTGCGCATCGAGACCCACCCCACGGCGGATGGCCGCTACATCGGCATGCTGACTCTGGACAGCCCCGCCTCCCTCAACGCCCTGAGCCTTGAGATGATCCAGTTGTTGCAGGGGGCGTTGACCCGCTGGGAGCAGGATCCGGCCATCGTCTGCGTGCTGCTGCAGGGGGCCGGCGAGAAGGCATTCTGCGCCGGTGGCGACATCCGCTCCTTTTATTACCGCAAGCAGGAGGCGAGCCACTCTGAGTTGTTCGGCTATGCCCGCGACTTCTTCCTGCAGGAGTACCGGCTCGATCATCACATCCACTGCTACGGCAAGCCCCTTGTCTGCGTGGCGGACGGCATCTGCATGGGGGGCGGCATCGGCCTCTTTGCCGGGGCCGCTTTTCGGGTGGTGACGGAGAAGAGTCTGTTCGCCATGCCGGAGGTGACCATCGGCCTCTATCCGGACGTGGGGGCCAGCTGGTTTTTGAGCCGGATGCCGGGGCGGCTCGGACTCTGGCTCGGCCTCACCGGTGCCCGCTTCAACGGGGCGGACGCCATCGGCCTGGGGCTCGCGGGTCACGCCATGGGGAGCCGCGAGCGGGCCGAGCTGCCGGCGCGCCTCGCCGCCCTCGACTGGTCCGCAGGCGACCCCTGCGAGCGGATCGAGGTGCTGCTCACCGGTTTGCAGCGATCCCTTGGCCAGACGCTGCCGACCCCCGTGCTCTTGCCCCACCAGGCCCGCATCGATGCGCTGTTGACCGGCCGCTCCCTGCAAGGGGTGCTGGCACGCCTCGAGGGCGCCGAGCTGGACGAACCGGCGCTGGTTCAGGGGCGGGAGACCTGCCTTCGCGGCAGCCCCATTAGCCGCGCCATTCTCTGGCGCCAGTTCTGGCAGGCACGGCGCCAGTCCCTGGCCGAGGTCTTTGCCGACGAGCTGACCCTCTCGGTCAATTGCGTGCTCAGGGGGGACTTCGTGGAAGGGGTGCGGGCCCTGCTCATCGACAAGGACAAATCCCCCCGCTGGCAGGCCCCGCAAACGGGTGAGGCCTGGCTGGATGCCTTCTATCGCTGGCCCGAGGGGGACAACCCCTTGCGCCTCCGCTGACGCGGGATCACACACAAGGAGCACACCATGACAAGGATTGGGTTTATCGGGCTTGGCAACATGGGGGGGCCCATGGCCGCCAACCTGGCCAAGGCGGGGCACAGGGTGCAGGTGTTTGATCTGGTGCCCGAGAGCCTGAGCCGGGCCATCCAGACCGGCTGCCTCGCCGCCGGGAATGCCCGGGAAGCGGTGAGCGGCTGCGAGCTGGTCATCAGCATGCTGCCAGCGGGCGACCACGTGCGCAGCCTCTGGCTGGGGGAGAGTGCCGGTGAGCGGGGTGGCCAGGATCTGCTGGCGGCCCTGTCGCCCGGCGCCCTGGTCATCGACTGCTCCACCATAGACGTGGCCTCGGTCCGTCAGGTGGGGGCGGCGGCGAAGGCGAGCGGCATCCGTTTTCTCGATGCCCCCGTCTCGGGGGGCGTGGCCGGTGCGGCGGCGGGCACGCTCACTTTCATCGTCGGCGGCGAACAAGCGGATTTTGAAGCGGCCAGACCCGTGCTCGCCTGCATGGGGCAGAACCTGTTTCACGCCGGGGCGCTTGGCGCTGGCCAGATCGCCAAGATGTGCAACAACATGCTGCTCGCCATCCACATGGCGGGCACCGCCGAGGCGCTGGCGCTCGGGGTCAAGGAGGGGCTGGATCCCGCCGTGCTCTCCACCATCATGGGCAAGAGTTCGGGCAACAACTGGAGCCTGGAGCGCTACAACCCCTGGCCCGGGGTGATGGAGAACGTGCCGGCGTCGCGTGGGTATACAGGGGGCTTTATGACCCGGCTGATGGTCAAGGATTTGGGGCTCGCCATGGCGTTGGCGGAACATGCCCACAGCGCCGTGCCCATGGGGGCCCTGGCCCGCAACCTCTTCAACCTGCACGGGAGCTTGGGCCAGGAGAACAAGGATTTTTCCAGCATCCTCGAGCTCTATCGGGACAAGACAGCGCCGGGTTAAGGGCCGCTATCTACCTATTTACCCGATAGTCTTTGACTCGACAGTCACCGGCCATCTCACCAGGAGCATTTATGGATATCACACGGAAAGTCATCGCCATCACGGGGGCGGGCAGGGGGCTGGGCCGCGCCATCGCTCTGAGTCTGGCGGAGCAGGGGGCCGTGCTTGCGCTCATCGACGTCAACCGCACCGATCTGGAGGTGACCGAGGCGGAGGTGCGCAGCCGTGACGGCCGCTGCGCCCTGTTCGTCTGCAACGTGGCAAGCGAGCCGGAGGTCGAGGCGACCTTCGCCGCCATCAAGGATCAGTTCGGTGCCCTGCACGGTCTCGTCAACTGTGCCGGCATCCTGCGCGACGGCATGCTGATCAAGGTGAAGGAGGGGGCACTGACGGAGAAGATGAGCCTGGCCCAGTGGCAGAGCGTCATCGACGTCAACCTCACCGGCACCTTCCTGTGCGGGCGCGAGGGGGCGGCGCTGATGGCCATCGGCGGGGAGGGGGGCGTCATCATCAACATCTCCTCCATCGCCCGGGCTGGCAACATGGGCCAGAGCAACTATGCCGCCAGCAAGGCGGGAGTGGCCTCTCTGGTGGTCACCTGGGGGAAGGAGCTGGCCCGTCACGGCATCCGGGTGATGGGCATCGCCCCCGGCGTCTTTGCCACCGACATGACGGCGGCGATGAAACCCGAAGCCATGGCCCGCATGCAGCAGGCCATCCCGGTGGGCACCCTGGGGCAGGCTGCGCAGCTGGCCCAGACGGTGCAGTTCATCCTTGCCAACGACTATCTGTCGGGGCGGATGATCGAGCTGGACGGCGGCTTGAGGCTCTAGTCCCCCCCTGCATATACCCTCTCTGACGCCCCTCCTGCAGGGCGTTTTTACAGGGGAAAGGCCCCTGAGCAAGGGTGCATAGCCATGCAGGTCCGCTTTTTGAAAAGCGGGGCGACATCATGAAAAGTCGTGAAATATCAACGGGTCTTTCTTAATTTGAACCAGCTCACAGGCACCCCGGGTCAGTGCTGTAAAATTGCGCGCGGTCAAGGCGGCTCATGATTGACGGCAAGAGGGATTGCGGCCGGAATAGTCATGCAATATAGTTGCCGCCTTTTTCACGGGGTACGGATTTTTAGCCCCTCCCATGTCGCGCGCTGTATGAATACGGATGCTCAGCCGCCGCCTAATAAAACAGGTTTGAGATGGACAAGAAACTGGGGCTGGGTGCCCTCATTTCGCTGGTGATCGGCTCCATGGTCGGTGCCGGGGTTTTCAGTCTGCCGCAAAACATCGCAGCGCACGCCAGTGCCGGGGCCGTCGCTCTGGGATGGGCCATCACGGGGATCGGCATGATCTGCCTCGCCCTGGTCTACCAGAATCTCTCCATGCGTCGACCGGATCTCGATGGCGGCATCTTCAGCTACGCCAAGGCAGGGTTCGGGGATTTCGTCGGCTTCAACGCCGCCTGGGGTTACTGGCTGTGCCAGCTGCTGGCCAACGTCTCCTACGCCATCGTGGTGTTCAGTGCGCTGAGCTACTTCTTCGACACGCCGGACAATGTCATCTTCGGTGACGGCAATACCCCGGTCGCCATCGCGCTCGCTTCCCTGCTCATCTGGTCGGTGCATGCCCTGGTGCTGCGCGGCATCCAGGTGGCGGCGCTGGTGAACATCGTCACCACCATCGCCAAGATGGTGCCCCTCATCGTCTTCTGCGTAGCCATCCTGCTCGCTTTCAACATGGAGACCTTCACCCTGGATCTCTGGGGGCAGGGGAGTCCCGAGCTCGGCTCCGTGATGGATCAGGTCAAGTCCACCATGAAGGTGACCCTCTGGGTCTTCATCGGCATCGAGGGGGCCGTGGTGGTCTCCGCCCGTGCCCGCCATCGCAAGGACGTGGGCCGCGCCACCGTGCTGGCGCTGCTGGGGGCCCTGGCGCTCTACGTCATGGTGACCCTGTTCTCCCTGGGGGTCATGAACCAGCCGCAACTGGCGGCCCTCAAGAACCCCTCCACCGCCATGATCCTGGAAGCCGTGGTCGGCCCCTGGGGCGCCTGGCTCATCAACATCGGCCTGGTGATCTCGGTGATGGGGGCCCTGCTGAGCTGGACCGTGCTGGCGGCGGAAGTGCCCTACATAGCCGGCAAGACCGGGGTCTTCCCGGCCTGGTTCGCCAAGGAGAACAAGAACGGCTCCCCCAAGGTGTCGCTCTGGTGCTCCACCTGCCTGGTGCAAATCTTCCTCATCATCATCTACTTCCAGAACAGCACCTACCTGGCGCTGGTGAACATCGCCACCTCGGCGGCCCTGGTGCCCTATGTCTTCTCCGGTGCTTACGGCCTCAAGCTGGCGTTGAAAGGGGAGACCTACGCGGGCCAGCCCCATCAGCGCAAGCGCGACCTGCTGCTGGCCTTGGTGGCCACCGTCTATGGCTGCTGGCTGGTCTATGCCGCCGGGGTGGAGTACCTCTTGCTGGTGGCGCTGCTCTACAGCCCGGGGATCTTCATCTACTGGAAGGCGCGCCAGCACCACGGTCTGCGCAGCCTCAACCGGCTGGAGCAGGGGATGACGGCAGCCCTGCTCGGTTGCGCCGTGCTGGCGTTCTACAAGGTGATGGACGGTACCATTCCCCTGCATTAATCGGCACAATAAAGAGATGGCAAGATGCCATCTCTTTTTTATGGATAATGGCGGTCAAGTTGACCGCTGTTTCGTTATTGAAGGAATGTTTATGCTGTTTGTGGGCTATCTGGTGTTGGGCGCCTTCGCGGGCATGCTGGCCGGGCTGTTCGGTATCGGCGGCGGCCTCATCATCGTCCCCGTGCTGGTCCTGAGTTTTCACGCACAGGGCGTGGCGCCGGAGATCATCACCCATCTGGCCCTCGGCACCTCGCTGCCCACCATGATCTTCACCGGTTTCAGCTCCCTGCGTGCGCACCAGGAGGCAGGAGCGGTAGACTGGGGGATGATTCGGCGCCTGGGCGCCGGCATGCTGGTCGGTGCCTGGCTCGGCGGCATGACCGCCAACCTGCTGAGCGCCAGCACCCTCAACATCATCATCGGCTGCTTCGCCTGGACCATCTTAAATGCGAAAGGGGACTCCCTCCGACGTAGGTGGGAGGGGAATTTCGCCGGGGCGTCAGCCCCGCTGGTTTTGAATGTATTGCTTGATCACCTCTAACGGCGCACCGCCGCAAGAGCCCACAAAGTAAGAGCGTGACCA
>NZ_JALIHH010000057.1:0-27679 GCF_022869435.1 Aeromonas sp. LsrichE-8G | reverse complement strand
GCTAAGAAGTTGCTTGAGGTACTGGGTTGCATTGATAATAGTCATGGCTTCGGGCGTGTCGGTTTTTTTTGCGATTAAATCAGATCACAAACGAAGCCTTTTTTCTATCTATTTCAATTGGTTGTAGCTAAAGATCCTGTACATGAACATGATCACACTTTTTTGACGTCTCCCCGTTTTGGTGCGTCATTTCTCTTCCCCATAGGTAGGGCATTGCTGGTTAAACTCGACACGCTGGTGGCGCGCTACGACGAACTCAATCGTCTCAAGACGCAACGAGCGCTGGATCTCATGAGTCGCTACGGGCAGCAGGTTTTCCACTTGCTGCCTGTCATGCTGCACTTCAATCACCCCCTGTTGCCCGGTTATGTGGCAGGGGATGTGCCTCATGGTATCTGGAGTTTTGTCGCCAACGAGGCCCAGCAGGCCTTCATCCAGGATCTCTGCCAGAACGCCAACTGCCAGGGCGGTCTCAGTACCCACGACAAGTCCATTCAGGGCCTCTACTCCATGGGGAGCACCTCCTCCATCGGTCAGTGCTGCCACTCGGATCTCGACATCTGGGTCTGTCATGTGGCCGGTCTGTCGAGCGAGCGCCTCGCCCTGCTGGAACAGAAGTGCCAGCACCTCTCCATGTGGGCGGAGCAGCGGGGGGTCGATCTCAACTTCTTCCTGATCCCCGAAGACAAGTTCCGTCAGCGCAACGATGCCCAGATGCAGGGGGAGAGCTGCGGCAGCGCCCAGCACCTGCTGCTGCTCGACGAGTTCTACCGCAGCGCCATGCACATCGCCGGCAAGCGGCTGCTCTGGTATCTGGTGCCCAGCGAGTATGACGACCACTACGACGACTACGTCAACGGCCTGTTTGCCCACGGCAAGTTGAGCCAGGATGACTGGCTCGATCTCGGCGGCTTTGATCGCATTCCTGCCGAGGAGTATTTCGGCTCCGCCCTGTGGCAGCTCTACAAGGGGATCGACTCCCCCTACAAGGCGGTGCTCAAGTCGGTGCTGATGGAGGCCTACTCCCACGAGTATCCCAACACCCGGCTGCTGTCGGTGACCAGTCGCGACTGGTTCCAGCACAACGAGGGGATGCACTACCGCCTCGACAACTACTGCCTGATGCTGGACAAGGTGACCAACTACCTCAAGTCCATCGGCGACATGCAGCGCCTCGATCTGGTGCGTCGCTGCTTCTATCTGAAGGTGTGCGACGGGCTGAGCCATCCCAAGGAAGATCACTCCCCGGACTGGCGCCGGGAGCAGATGGCCCAGCTGGTGGCCTACTGGGGCTGGAGTCCGGAGCGCCTTTACCACCTTGATCACCGCCAGGAGTGGAAGGTGGAGGACGTCAAGGTGGCCTACGCCGAGTTGCTGGAGGCTCTGATGCAGAGCTACCGCAATCTCATCCAGTTCGCCCGGCGCAACAACATCAGCGAGTCCATCAACCCGGAAGACATCGGCATCCTGTCGCGCAAGCTCTATGCCGCATTCGAGAGCCTGCCGGGCAAGGTGCAGCGCATCAACCTCAAGATTGCGCCGGATCTCGGCGAGCCGGATCTCAGCCTGGTACAGGTACCCCACGGCCGCCTGAATCGCGCCGGCTGGTATCTCTACAAGCATTCCCTCGAACCCGCCGACATCATCGGCCGGGCGCCGCTCGAATATAACGGCTACATCAGCAAGCTGGTGGCCTGGGCCTATTTCAACGGCCTGCTGACGCCCCAGTCCCGGGTACACCTGTTCAACCAGGGCTCGGATCTGCACATCGACAACCTGCATCAGTTCTGTCGCGATCTCTCCGGGACCTTCCCGGTCAAGTATCCCCGCGCGACCAACCTGGCCCTGAGCCGGCCGTGCGAGATCCGCCAGCTCTCCATCTTCCTGAACCTGGAGACGGACCCGTCCAGCCACTGGGTGGGGCAGGTGATCGAGTTCGATGCCAACGCCGCGGACGTCTTCTCGTTCGGTCGCAACCAGGAGTGTCTGGTGGGATCCGTGGATCTCGTCTATCGCAACTCCTGGAGCGAGATCCGCACCCTGCACTTCGAGGGAGAGGAAGCCGTGGTGGACGCCCTCACCACCATCCTCGGCAAGATGCACCAGGACGCCGCGGCCCCCGAGATGATCGAGGTGTTCTGCTACAGCCAGCACTTCCGCTCCCTGGTGCGCACCCGCTTCCAGCAGCTTGTGGCTGAATGCATCGAGTTGCGTCTTGCCCGGGACAAGCAGCAGCTGGTCAAGACGCTGGCGCTCGGCAAGGAGAAGTACGGCATCTTCTTCGAGCGGCGCGGGGTGTCGGTCAAAAAGCTGGAAAACGCCATCGATTTTTACCGTCACATCTCCCACAACAAGCTGGATCACTTGCCGCTGCGCCTCGACAAGACTCACAGCCAGCACCTGCCCGGCATCGTCGACGCCTACGCCAGCGAAGGGCTGGTGCAGTTCTTCTTCGATACCCGGGATGCAGGCACCAACATCTATATCCTGGACGAGGCGAACCGGGTGGAGATCTACCAGCACTTCGCCGGCAACAAGGACGAACTGGTACAGGGGGTGAACCGGTTCTACACCTCGGGTCACGAGCGATTCAGCAATGCGGGTCAGTTCAGCAACTTCAACCTGCCCCAGTACTATGAAATCGTGCAGGTGGGTGACAAACTCGATGTGATCCCCTACCGCAGCCAGAGCCCGCAGCGGGACACCCCAGGAGCGGCGCGGGAAGTAGGGTGATGCGCTGATAGCCGCACCGGCAAGATGGCAAACGGCCTGCATGATGCAGGCCGTTGTCGTATCCGTGGTGCGGGAATCTGGTGTGGAGGGGGCCGCGGCCAGTGGGGGATGCCGTCGAGCATCGCCGTCAGGGATGAAAGCAAACGGCCTGCTGATGCAGGCCGTTGTCTTACCCGTTATCCGATAATCAGGCGCCGAGGCGGGCCAGCAACCAGCTGCGAATGTCGCCCAGCTGGGAGCGGCAGATCTCGTGGCGCATGGGGTATTCGTGCCACTCGGGGCTGAGTCCCGCCGCTTCCAGCCGGTTCTTGGCGTCCCAGCCCATGGAGAGGTTCACCACGTCGTCATAGATGCCGTGCATGTAGCAGATGGGCAGGGCGCGGGCCGCCTCGCTCATCTCGCCGGGCAGGGCATCGGGTACCGCCAGGTAGGTGGACATGCAGAGCAGGCCTGCCAGTGGCACCGGATGGCGCAGGGCGGTGAAGGAGGCGATGACGCCCCCCTGGGAGAAGCCGGCCAGCACGATGCGCTCGGGGGTGAAACCCTCGGCCACCAACTGGTCGATCAGCGCGGCGATACGGGCCGCTGACTCCCTGACATGGGACTCCACGGCGCGATCCGCCGGATCCTCGAAGCTCTTGATGTCGTACCAGCCGCGCATCCGGTAGCCCATGTTGATGGTGATGGGGCGCTCGGGCGCATCGGGCAGCAGATGGCGGACGGGCAGGTCGGCGGGCAGGGCCAGCGCCTCCACCAGGGGGGCGAGGCCGGTGCCGGAGTCCCCCAGCCCGTGCAGCCAGATCACCGCATGGCGGGCACCTTCTGGATGCAGATCCGTCATGAGAAGACCACGGGCTCGCCGGCCTGGGTGGTGCAGGCCCGGGTCAGCAGGGCCTTGAGCTCGTCGCCGAAGCGGTTGTCGATCCAGCTGTCACCGCGCAGCTCGAAGTGGAAGCCGTTCTCCCGGGTAGCGACCCAGATCTGGTGCAGGGGCTCCTGCTTGTTGATGATGACCTTGGTCTTGTTCTCGAAGCTCAAGGTCAGCACCCCGCCTGCGCGTTCGCAGTCGATATCCGGATACCCCTCGTCGATGGTGTCTTCCACATACTGGAAAAAGGCGTCGGTCAGGGCGTGATACTCGTGATCCTTCATTGGTTTATCCTGTTGCTTTTAACAATGTGAGTGCGATTATAGAGGGCCAAAAATTTTTTCGCAGCGAACCATTATGATTACCCAGTTCACCAAGTGCCTGTTTGCCGCGTCGCTGTTGCTCGGGTTGGCCGCCTGTGGCCTGACGGGGCCGCTCTACATGCCGCCGGCCGAACAGCCCGCACCTGCAGAGCAGACACAGCCCAAGACAGAGAGTACACCGCAAGCCGCCTCGCCTGCGACCGCTACACCGGCCTCAGAGGCCGCGCCGCAATAATCTAGGAAGGAACCGCCCCCTTGGATCACTTTAACTACGACGCAGACGGTCAGCTTCAGGCCGAACAGCTTCCCCTGCAACAGCTTGCCGACCAGTACGGCACTCCGCTCTATGTCTACTCCCGCGCCACCCTGGAACGCCACTGGCATGCCTTCGACCAGGCGGCTGGCGACATTCCCCACCTGATCTGCTACGCGGTCAAGGCCAACTCCAACCTGGCCCTGCTCAATCTGCTGGCACGCCTCGGTTCGGGCTTTGACATCGTCTCCGGCGGCGAGCTGTCCCGGGTGCTGGCGGCGGGCGGTGATCCGGCCAAGGTGGTCTTCTCCGGCGTCGCCAAGAGCGAAGCCGAGATGCGCCTTGCGCTGGAAAAAGAGATCCTCTGCTTCAACCTGGAGTCCGAAGCCGAGCTGGAGCGCCTGAACCGGGTCGCAGGCAGCATGGGCAAGAAGGCGCGGGTCTCGGTGCGGGTCAACCCGGACATCGACGCAGGCACGCACCCCTATATCTCCACCGGCCTCAAGCAGAACAAGTTCGGCATCCCCATCGAACAGGCGCCCGCCATCTACCGCAAGGCGGCGGCCATGGCCCACATCGAGATCAAGGGCGTGGATTGCCACATCGGCTCGCAACTCACTGAATTGAATCCCTTTATGGAGGCGGCGGACAAGCTGCTCAAGCTCATCGACGAGCTGGCGGCGGAAGGTATCCACATCCATCACCTGGACGTGGGCGGCGGTCTGGGGGTCAACTACGGCGCCGAGCAGCCGCCGCACCCCACCGAGTATGCCGAGGCGCTCAAGCAGAAGCTGGCGGGCCGGGATCTGACCCTCTTGTTCGAACCGGGCCGCGCCATCGTCGCCAACGCCGGTGTGCTGCTGACCCGGGTCGAGTTCCTCAAACCCGGCGAGACCCGCAACTTCGCCCTGATCGACGCCGGCATGAACGATCTGCTGCGCCCCTCCCTCTACGGCGCCTGGATGAACATCATCGAGGTGGACAGCCGCGCGACCCACGAGAAGGCACTCTATGACGTGGTGGGCCCGGTGTGCGAGACCGGCGACTTCCTCGGCAAGGAGCGTACCCTGGCGATTGCCGAGGGCTCCCTGCTGGCGGTGCGTTCCGCTGGCGCCTACGGCTTTACCATGTCCTCCAACTACAACACCCGACCCCGTGCGGCCGAGGTGCTGGTGGACGGTGACCAGGCGCACCTCATCCGTGAGCGGGAGCAGTTGGCGGATCTCTGGCGTGGCGAGCACCTGCTGCCGTGATGGATGGATTTTCAGCGTTCCTCCATGTGAGAGCGTGATTAACGGTGAGACAGGAACGCGCGATGTTGATTGAGTTTTCCAAAATGCACGGCCTCGGTAACGACTTCATGGTGGTGGATGGCGTCACCCAGAAGGTGTTCTTCAGCAACGACATCATCAAGAAGCTGGCGGATCGTCACTTCGGTATCGGCTTCGACCAGCTGTTGCTGGTGGAGCCGCCCTATGACCCCGAGCTCGACTTCCATTACCGTATCTTCAATGCCGACGGCAGCGAGGTGGAACAGTGCGGCAACGGGGCCCGTTGCTTCGCCCGTTTCGTGCGTCTCAAGGGGTTGGTCAACCGGGATCGCATCGCGGTCAGTACCGCCCGGGGCCGCATCACTCTGCAGCTGGAAGGGGAGAACCAGGTCACGGTCAACATGGGGGTGCCCCAGTTTGAGCCGGGCAAGATCCCGTTCCGTGCCCAGAAGGCGGAGAAGACGTATCTGCTGCGGGCCCAGGATCACACCGTGATGTGCGGTGCCGTCTCCATGGGCAACCCTCACTGCGTCATCGAGGTGCCCTCGGTGGCCGATGCGCCGGTGGAGACCCTGGGACCCATCATGGAGCGCCACGAGCGCTTCCCCGAGCGGGTCAACGTCGGCTTCATGGAGATGGTCAACGCCAGCGAGATCAAGCTGCGGGTCTTCGAGCGCGGGGTGGGGGAGACCCTGGCCTGCGGTACCGGGGCCTGTGCGGCCGTGGTGATAGGCATCAGCCAGGGCAAGCTCAAGGAGCGGGTCACCGTCACCCTGCCGGGTGGCAAGCTGACCATCGCCTGGAAGGGACCGGGTCAGCCCGTCTACATGACGGGGCCGGCCGAGCACGTCTTTGACGGCCAGATAGAGTTGTAGACAAGGAGCGGGTGATCCCGCTCCATCAACGGATCATATCGGGGCCCTTGGCCCCTTTTTCGGATGGATCAACCAAGTTATGAGCGAACTCAAACGGCAGGAATCACTGGTGGATGAAGCCACAGTGCTGGAGTACCTGGCCCGTTATCCCGAGTTTTTCCTGCGTCACGGGGCCATGCTGGACAAGATCCGCATTCCCCATGGGCAAAAGGGCACCATCTCCCTGGTGGAGCGCCAGCTGGACCGTCAGCGGGAGCGCATCGAGCAGCTGGAGCAGGAGATCACCGAACTGATGGGGGTCGCCAGCGAGAACGAGCGGATCTTCCGGGTCTATGCGGATCTCTATGGGGAGATCTACGGCTGCCAGACCCTGTTCGAGCTGAGCGCCGTGATGGGCAAGGCCTTCGTCCAGCGGCTGCGACTCACCGGCCTGCGGCTCTGGCTCAATCCCAGGCATTTCCAGCTGAGCGGCCCCGAGCAGCGTTTCCTGGCGCAGGGCAAACAGCTCGAACAACTGCTGGGGCAGCGCCTGCCCGGCACGGACTACTATTTCGGCCGCCTCAACCAGAGCGAGAAGCAGGCGCTGTTTGGCAATGATGTGCTGGTCAACTCGGTGGCCCTGATGCGGCTCGGGGAGCTCGGCGTGCTGGCCTTCGCGAGCTCGGATCCCAGCCACTTCACCCCCCACAACGACACCCTGCTGCTGGGTCAGCTAGGGCGTCTGCTGCAGCTGCGTCTGCCCGAGCTGGCCCGTGGCTAAGGCAACGACCCGATCCCCTGTCAAGGTGCTCCCTGCCGCCGACCCTCTGCCGGTCGCACTGGTGGGGGAGCTGGACGCCTTTATCGAATACCTGAGGGTCGAGCGCCAGCTCAGCCCCCACACCCGCAGCAACTATCAGGCCCATCTGGAAGCCATGACCGCCGAGCTGGTGAAGCTCGGGGTCGACGACTGGGCCCGGCTCGAGGCGAGCCAGGTGCGCAGTCTGGTGACCCGGATGCACAAGGGGGGGTTGGCGCCCCGTTCCCTTGCCACCAAGGTGTCGGCCCTGCGCAGCTTCTGCGACTGGCAGGTGCGCCAGGGGCGGCTCACCGCCAACCCGGCGCGGGGCATCGTCACCCCCAAGCAGGGGCGGCCCCTGCCCAAGAACCTGGACGTGGACGAGATGTACCAGCTGCTCAACATCACCGACGAGCAGGATCCGCTGGCGGTGCGGGATCGCGCCATCATGGAGCTGATGTACTCCTCCGGCCTGCGCCTTGCCGAGCTGGTGGGGCTCAACCTCGCGGACGTGAAGCTCGACGAGCGCCAGCTCAGGGTGATCGGCAAGGGCTCGCGGGAGCGGGTGCTGCCCATCGGGCGGATGGCGGTGGAGTGGTTGCACAAGTGGCTCAAGGTACGCCCCCTGCTGGCCGGTGACGAGGGGGAGGCATTGTTCGTCTCCAAGCGCAGGCAGCGGCTCTCGGCCCGCTCGGTACAGGAGCGGCTCGACGGCTGGGGCAACAAGCAGGCTCTCAATGCCCACGTGCACCCCCACAAGCTGCGCCACAGCTTCGCCACCCACATGCTGGAATCCTCCGGCGACCTGCGGGCGGTGCAGGAGCTGCTGGGGCATGCGGATCTCTCCACTACCCAGATCTATACCCACCTCGACTTCCAGCATCTGGCCAAGGTATATGACAGTGCCCACCCGCGGGCGAAGCGGGATCCGGAAACGCCGGAGGATGAGTGATGTGGTGTGGGATCTGCGGGGATGACAATCTCCACGTCGCCCCGGTCAGGCGGGAGCTCGCAACGCCAGAGGATGAGGAGTAAAGAGGAACAGCCATGCAGTTTTACCGTCGCTGGCAGCCGGTGGCCGCCATCTCGTTCGATCTGGACGACACCCTCTATGACAACGGCCCCGCCATCGCGCGGGCGGAACAGTGGATGCTGGACCACCTGCGCAGCGAATACCTGGCTACCGCCATGCTGGACAAGCCGCGCTGGCTCGCGCTCAAGCGCCAGTTGCTGCTGGACCACCCGGCGCTGAGCCACGACGTTAGCCTGGCGCGCCAGCGTGGCATTCGCGAGGCCCTGGTGCAGGGGGGCATGGAGCCCGGGCTGGCGGAGCAGCAGGCCCGGGCGGTGTTCACCGGCTTCATGGCCGAGCGCTCTAAGATAGAGGTGAGCGAGGCGACTCACGCCCTGCTGGCTCGTCTGGCGGCGCGCTATCCGCTGGCGGTGATCACCAACGGCAACCTGGATCTGGAGCAGGCGGGTCTGGCTGGCTACTTCACCCTGGTCTGCAAGGCGGGAGCGGGAACCAGAATGAAACCGGCGCCCGACATGTTCGTGCAGGTGCAAGAGGCCCTGGAGCTGGCCCCCGGCCGCATCCTTCATGTGGGGGATCACCCGGTGACCGACGTGCTGGGGGCCAGGCTGCACGGCTTTCGGGCCGCCTGGCTCAACGAGAGCGGCCAGTCCTGGCAGTCGCTGTCGCTGCTGCCGGATGTGGAGCTGGGGCAGTTGCAGGATCTGGCCACCCTGCTGCTCTGAGCTGGGGATGAGGGACAGATTCCGTGATCTATATCTGGCAATAACAACAAGGGAGCAAGGGCGTGAAGGGAATGAAGGGTGTCATCTGGCTGGCGATCCCCGTGGTGCTGGCGGGATGCGATCTGGTGCAAGACCGTTACCGGATGGAGTTCAGGGACGGATCCTGGCGGGAGATCGCCATCTCCCCGTTTTCCAACGAGGCGCGCTGGCGCGAGGGGTGTGCCACCGGCGAAATCCAGGTGGACATGACCCTGCCCCTGAAACGGGGCAAGGTGGTGAATGGCCGGGAGCAACTGCTCATCGGTGGCGAGTTGTTCGAGCTGGAGGATGCCCGTCTCTATCGCGGCAACGGCATGGTGCTCGGGCAGGCCCCGGACCATATCCAGCGGGGCCTCAAGGGGCTGGATGTCTGCCGAACCCTGCGTCCTGATCGCGGGGCCCTGCCCAAGCTCAAGGGCAAGGGATTCGGCGACTAGCCCGTCTGCTGCCTGAGCGGGCGGCAGGCGTCGCCGAAGGCAGTGGGCAGCTTGATGGCGTGGGGGGTCACAGGCCCGTCACGTCGGATGCCTCTGGGCAGCCCCCGATGTACGAGGCCCTGCCCAGGCTCAAGGGCAAGGGGTCGGCGACTAGCCGACCTGCTGCCTGAACCGGCGGCAGGCGTCGCCAAAGGCGGTGAAGAGTTTGATGGAGTGGGGGTTCTCGCTGGCCTTCCACTCCGGGTGCCACTGCACCGCCAGCAGGAAGGGGGAGAGGGCGGGAGCGTGGATCGCCTCGATCAGCCCGTCTTCGGCATGGGCCAGGGGGGCCAGCCCCTTGGCCAGCGTCTTGATCCCCTGCCCGTGGAGGGAGTTGACCGGAATCGACGGCTGCCCCATCAGCTCGGCCAGCCAGGTACCGGGCACCAGCTCGACCTGATGGCTCTCGCCATACTGCTCGTCCACCGGGTCATCCGCATCCTCCCGATGATCGTCATAACCCGGCTCACAATAGACCTTCTGGTGAATGTCGCCCCCCAGGGCCACGTTGATCTCCTGCATGCCGCGGCAGATCCCGAGGATCGGCAGGCCACGGTCGAGGGCGGCGCGCACCAGGGGAATATCGAACAGATCCCTGTCCCTGTCCTGGGGCTTCTCCGGGGTGAGGTTCTCCTGGCCATAGAGGGCAGGATCGATGTTGGATCCGGCACCGCTTAGATAGACCCCGTCGGCGAGGTCCAGATACTGCTCCAGATCCTCGGTGCCACAGCAGGTGGGCACCAGCAGCGGCACGCAGCCGCTGATCTCCACCAGAGGCTTGATGTATTTGTGGGTCATGACCTGGTAGGCGTGGCCACTGCGGGCCTGGGCCCCCATGGTCATCAGCACGACGGGTTTGTTATGGGCACTGGGGTTGGGCATAGGTCACCTTGGCTATCCTTGGCGGTCTCATCCTGCGCCTTGGGAAGGCCCTTGCCGCCTCGGCTCGCAAGGGCATGCCTCAAGGCATGGTCGTGGGATCAGGGTCGCGCCAGCGTGCCAGAATCGTCGGTCAGCCTTGGCAACGACAGCCTGGATCCTGCCTCCAGTCTGCCAAGGCCGTTCAATATGTCAAACAAAATGATGCAATTATGTTAACCGTTGATGTCGGGATACGGCTGAGAGTCCCATTTAAAGGGACTTGAGGGGGAGGGGCTGGTGCGGTGAGAGATTATATGGTGGATATATTAAACATCTGGCCGGGCGGCCGGATAGCAGAAGGGGCCCACAGGGCCCCTTGTCGACTCAGGCGTTCAGGATGAAACGTTCGATCACCTGGGCGACCCCGTCTTCATCGTTGCGCCCCGTGGTGTGCTGTGCCAGCGCCTTGATCTCGTCGGTGGCGTTGCCCATGGCGACCCCGAGTCCGGCGTAGGCGATCATGTGGTGATCGTTGCCCGCATCCCCCACCGCGATCACCTGGGAGGCATCCAGCCCCAGGTGCTCGGCCAGGGCGGCGACGCCGGTGCCCTTGTTGCTGCGTTTGTTCATGAACTCGAGGAAATAGGGTGCGCTGCGCACCACGGTATAGCGCTCGTGGAGTTCGGCGGGCAGCTGGGCGATGGCACGGGAGAGCAGGGGCTCTGGGTCAATCATCATCACCTTCATGATCTGCTCGTCGTCGGGCAGGGTGGCGAAGTCCACCAGGTTGATGGGTTGACCGATGAGGCGGGATTCGTGCTCGGTGTAGGGGCTGATCCTGGGGCTGATGAGCCCCTGGCGGACGGAGAAGCCGTGGATGTTCACCCCCAGCTCACAGGCCAGGTGGGCGATGGCACGGGCATCGCTGCCGGTCAGCAACTGGCTGCGGATGATGCGTTGCTCGGACACCTGTTGCACCAGGGCGCCGTTGTAGCAGATGACGTAGTCATCCTGGCCGGTGAGGCCCAGCTCGGTCAGGGCGGCGGTCATGCCTTCCAGCGGGCGGCCGGAGGCCAGCACCACGGTCACGCCCCTGGCGCGGGCTGCCGCGATGGCGGCCTGGGTGCGGGGGGAGATTCGGCCCTCTGGGGTCAGCAGGGTGCCATCCATATCCAATGCGATCAGCTTGTACATCTTCTCACTACCTGAGTCTGGCCGGCCCGCCCGATGGGGCCATGGGGAGGCCGAGTGTAGCGAAAATCGCCGCCGGGATCACGCCGCCTGCCGAAGCGGGGGCACGTTGCCCCTCAGCGCTGGCCCTGGTAGGGGGTCAGTTGCAGCTGATCTTCCCGGATGGCGAAGTGGATGGGGCCGTGCTCGATGTCGACCCTGTTGTGGTGATGGGCCATCTCCACCTCGACGCCGGGGAAGAGGCGCTGGGTGGCGATGATGTCCATGTTGGCCATGAGCGCCTGCAGCTCCCGCTGCGCCTCGGCGAGCTGCTCGTCCAGGCTCTTGCTCTCGTCGAACTGGCGGGTGCGCAGCGCCTTGATCTTCTGCAGGGTCTCGGGATTGCGCTTGTCACGGGGCAGTTGCAGCAGCCGCAGGATGAGATCCTGCAGCTTGTCTATCTGCTCGGCGCAGGTCTGTTTGCGCTGGCGCAGCGCCAGCTCCTGCTCCTTCTGGCTGAAATAGCCGCCGAGGATCTGCAACCGGGTCCGGTTGGCCGCCGAGGCTCCGAGCACCGGTGCCATGATGAGCCGGTTGGCGATGTTGATACCGCCGATGAGGTGCCCCTTGCGCATGGCGCTGTCCCCCACCTTGAGATCCTGGCCGCTGCGGCAATAGCAGTGACTGAGCTGGCTCAGGATATGGATGTCGCCATCGGCCTCCAGCCTGGCGTACTGGGCATAGCTGGCGTGGATCTCCCCCCCGGCGTTGAGGTGGCAGAGGTATTCGTCGTCCGCCAGCTTGCGCCCTATGATGCCGTTGCGCACCGTGATGGTGCCGCCGGATTCGATGTAGCCGCCCTCGACGAAGCCGCCGATCACCACGTCCCCGCTGGTCTTGACGCGCATGCCGGGCATGACGTCCCCGGCGACCAGCAGCGATCCCTCGAACTCGACGTGGCCGTGGCGGATGTCGACCTGCTTGACGTTGAGTACCTCGTCGACCCGCATCCCGGCACGCTCCTGACAGGGGAGCCCCGGGCGGGTCGCCAGCAGCAGGTCCGGATCCTCGGGGGAGAGGCAGGTGCCGTCACCCGGGGTCATGGCGCTCTCCTTGCCGTGGCGGGCGGTCAGGGTCTGGCCCGTCACGGTGAAGCCGTCGATGCCCTGGGTGGCGGGGTGCCTGCGCATCAGCAACGCCCCCGCCTTGACGGTGAGCAGGGTGCCGAGGTCGCGCATGTCCACCTTGCCGTGATCCCGCTCCTGGGGTTTGAGGATCCGCTCGGCTACGGTCTCCACCAGCCGCTCCAGGCGGGTATCCAGGCCGTGCCTGGCGGCCTTGCCGAGGGCGATGACGGGATTGAGCTGGGCACCGGGGGCCGCCTCACCCGCTGCCTGGATGGCGGCGGCAAGCAGTCGCTCGCTCACCCCCTGCTTGACCGTGCTGGCCGCCAGGGCCTCCTGCAACCGGGCCAGGGTCAGGGGCTGGCCGCCCCAGTCCGCGGTGATCTGCGCCCTGGCGATCATCTGGTCTTTGTCCACCTGGATGAGCAGCCTGGCATCCTGGCGCCGGGCAATGGGGACTGGCGGATGCGCGGGGGCATCCGGCTCTGCGATGAGGGCGTTGAGCAGGGTGACGGCTTCGCGGATCCCCTCGCCGAGGGGTTCGTAGCGCCGACAGTTGGAGAGTCGCAGCAGGGCCAGGACGTCGCTTTCCTGGATGGGCTCGGTGAGGCCCGGGGTGATGCGCAGGCAGACATAGCTCATGTCGGCCGACAGCTGAAACCACGCTTTGCTTAACACCGGGCCCTCCTTCGTTGTCCCTGTCCGGTTTGCCCCATGCCGGGGCCTCTCCTTGCCGGCATCCAATGCCGCCGGGGCGGATCCAACGCGCAGTATTCGGGTATTTTTCCTTCCGGGTCAACGATCTGAATGCAAATGGGTGAGCCGGGTTGAGGAAATTTCGGCTGACGGGAGAGGGGCAGAGCCGGCCATGTCATGGGCTCCATTGCGGTTTTTTAGCGCAATATGCTGACTTTTTATGCTTTCGCTATCCAGAGTGTCCATCACGTTGAAGGTGGTGATGCAAATCACCTTGCCAGGCAGGAAGAGAAGGATTTTAATCTGCCGCCGCCCCAGGGCGAGGACCCTGGTCGCCATCGATCAGCCCCTTTTTCTGTCCAACCGAACGAGCCCCATGACCGCCCAAGGCCACCTGCTGTTTTCCGTCACCTGCGTCCTGCTTGCCCACAAGGTTGAACTGACTCCGGCCCTGGCCGATGCCAGCCTGTGGCACATCGTTCCCATGGCCCTGGCGAGCGCCCTGCTGCCGGATCTCGATCACCCCCGCTCCCTGCTCGGGCGGCAACTGCCCTGGATCTCGGGGCCGCTCTCCCGGCTGTTCGGCCATCGCGGCTTCACCCACAGCCTGCTGGCGGTGGGGATGGGGGTCTGGGGGCTGGCCCAGGTAGAAGCCCCCTGGTTGCTGTCGGGGGCGGTGAAGGATGCCCTCATCGTGGGCTATCTCAGCCATCTGCTGGGGGACTGGCTCACCCCCATGGGCATTCCCCTGCTCTGGCCCTGGCGTCGGCGCTTTCGCCTGCCCGGCCTGCCCCTCAAGAGCGGCGGGGGTTACGAGAGGGCCTTCTGCCTGCTGACCCTGGCGCTCGTCGGGTACTGGGTCCATGGCGGCGCAGGCTTGGCTCACTTCTAGCCCCGGGCGCCTTCCTGGCATCTGGCCGTTCGGGTCAGGGTGAGGTAATCGGCGAGCACCGGCAGCCCCAGCAGGTGGCGGCGCAGCATGTCGAGGGCGGCGAAGGCGAGGATCCGGCGACCGCTCGCGGGATCCGGGTGGCTGACCCTGAGCGTCTGGCCGTGCAGTTGCCCGTCGGCGCAGAGCAGCAGCGGCACGCCGTCCGGCCCGGCACGGCCTATGGTGAGGCTCAGGGGGGCGGCGGGCACCGCCAGTTGAGTCAGATCGTCGCTCAGGGTGTGGCTGAAGCCGGCGGTCAGGGCCGGGTGCCCGTGACACATGGTCAGCAGGGCGCCCCGGCTCTCCCCTTCTTGCAGGTGCAGCGACCGCTCCCCCAGCAGGGCCAGGATCTGGCTGGCAGGCGCCTCGTTGCCACGCCCTACCAGCCAGGGGACGATGGCCGCAAGCAGCCTCGCCTCGGCGGCGTCCATGTCGGCGGTGCTGGCACCGTGGCCGATGAGCTTGAGCTCGATGAGGGGCATGGAGGAGCGGTAGCCCAGCTCGATGCCGGCAGGCCAGGGGGCCGCATCCAGCATGTCGCTGAGGGCGGACTCCGAGACGCCGAAGGTGTAGAAACGGCGCAGCTCGGTGTCCGTCTCTTCCCCGGCCAGCGCCTTGAGGCGGGGCATGATCTGTTCGCGCACCATCTGCTTGAACTCGAACGGCACGCCCGGGGTGAAGAAGAGCCGGCTCTGGCCGTGGCTGGCCGGGTGGCAGACCACAAAGCCGCAGGCGGTGCCCACCGGGTTGTCGAGGATCTCGCAGTCCCGGGGCAGCCAGGCCTGCTTGGTGTTGCTCCGGGCCATGGTGCGGCCCCGGCTGGCATAGCGTTCGGCCATGGTGGCGAGCCAGTCCGGGAACAGGGTCAGGGGCTGGTCAAACGCCTCGGCCGCGGCCTGGGCGGTGAGGTCGTCCGCCGTGGGGCCGAGCCCCCCGCACACCAGTACCACCTCGGCGCGGTTGGCGCTCTCCTGCAGCACGGCTGTCAGATCCGCGAGGTTGTCCCCCACGGTGGCGCGGCGGCGCACCTGCCAGCCCTGCTCCAGCAAGAGGGCGCTGAGCCAGGCGGCATTGGTGTCCACCACCAGGCCGGTCACTATCTCGTCGCCTGTGCTGATGATCTCGATGCGCATGGGGACTCCTTGGGTGGGGCCAGCCCTCTCAGGGCTTGCCGTGTTCGAAGTAGTAGCTGATCCGGGTGCGGGGGTTGAGGTATTCGAACACCGCCGGGGGCAGGCGTTTGGGCTGGATCACCTTGGCGATGGTCAGCCCGGCCGCGTCGAGGTCGATGATGGCCGCCTCCTGGCGCGGAATGCGGGGGTCGTATACCAGCACGGCGGGGTAGAGCAGGCGGGAGGCGTTGACCGACATCACCAGCCCCACCTGGCCGTTGGAAAGCTGCACCACGCTACCCGGGGGGTAGACCCCCATCAGCCGGATCAGCATGCCGAGGTGATCGGCGTTGAACTGGGACTTGCGCTGCTTGTAAAGGCTGCCGAGGGCCGCGTAGGGCACCTTGGCCTCCAGGTGGCAGAGGCTGTCGTACTCGTTGATGAGGGAGACGATCTGGGTGAGGGGATCGAGCTGATCGCCCTTGAGCCCCTGGGGGCCGGTGCCGTCCAGGTACTCGTGGTGGTTCTGCACTATCTGCTTGGCCGCTTCCGGAAAATCGCTGACCAGCCCCAGCAGTTCCAGGCCGTAGCGGGGATGCTGGGCCATCAGGTTCTGCTCCGGCTTGGTCAGCGGCTCCGTCTTGCGCAGGATCTGGCTCGGGATCCTCAGCTTGCCGATGTCGTGGAACAGGGCCCCCATGCCGACCTGGCGGATTGCCTCGGCCGGCAACTTGCACTCCCGGGCGAGCAGCATGCTGAGCACGCTGACGTTGAGGGAGTGAAACTGCAGGCTGTTGCCATCATCGCTGTCAGAGACCAGGTGCAGCACCATCTCGTCCACCGAGAGGAGCTGCTCCGTCATGGCGTTGATCAGCTCCTGGGCCTCGCTGATGGCGTTGAGGGGGCGGGACTGGATCTTGCCCATGAGGTTGCGCACCTGGGCCAGGGATTGGCGGAACTGTTTCTCGCACTGCTGCAGGTCGCGGCGATAGCGCTGCAACTGCTCGATGCGCCGCAGTTTCTCCTGCTGCATCTCCTCCTGGCGGGCGACGAGACCCTCTCCCTCAACCTCATCCGCCTGGGGCTGGGTCTGGCCGAGGGGCTTGGGCGGCGTGTCGCTCTTGTCGGGAATGATGGTCACCAGCTTGAGGCCAAGGCGACGAATGAGCTCGATCTCCTCCTCGCTCTTGAGCTTGAAGCTGGAGAACAGAAACGGGTGCTCACGCCATCCCAAAGGCAGGGAGACATAATTGCCGACTTGCAGCCGTTCTACGGAGATCTTGATTCCTGTCATGGGGTTGGGTACGAGGGACACACTGAGCCGTATGCTAGTCAAAGGGCGGGGTGAATACAAAAGGTATCTGATGACAGCGAGAGCGCTTTATTATAGGCTTCTAGATGTCCAGACATATTTACCGATGCAGTACAGGGAGTCAGCATGCCGATCAAGATCCCGGACCAGTTGCCCGCCGCCGAAGTGCTGGGGCAGGAGAACATCTTCGTGATGACGGAATCCCGGGCCGTCACCCAGAACATCCGCCCGCTGCGGGTGCTCATCCTCAATCTGATGCCCAAGAAGATAGAAACCGAGATCCAGCTGATGCGGATGCTCTCCAACTCGCCCTTGCAGGTGGACGTGGATCTGTTGCGCATCGACGATCGGGAGTCGAAAAACACGCCCCAGGCGCACCTGGAGAACTTCTATCACGACTTCGAGCAGGTGAGAGGCAACAACTACGACGGCATGATCATCACGGGGGCGCCGCTCGGGCTGGTGGAGTTCGAGGAGGTGGTCTATTGGCCACGCATCGTCGAGATCATCGAGTGGTCCCATCAGCATGTCACCTCCACCCTCTTCCTCTGCTGGGCGGTGCAGGCGGCGCTGAAAGCCTTGTACGGCATGGAAAAGCAGACCCACGGCGAGAAGCTCTCCGGGGTCTATCGCCACCACCGCCTCGACGAGCACGAGGCGCTGCTGCGCGGCTTCGATGACGAATTCGTGGCGCCCCACTCCCGCTATGCGGCCTTCGACGGGGATCTCATCCGCGCCCACACCGATCTGCAGATCTTCGCCGAGTCGGAAGAGGCGGGCGTCTATCTGGCCGCCACCAAGGATTGTCGCCAGGTGTTCGTCACCGGCCATCCGGAATATGACGCCCTGACCCTGGATGGGGAATACCGGCGGGATCTGGCGGCCGGGCTCACCCCCGTCATTCCGGTCAACTATTACCCGAACAACGACCCAAGCCAGACCCCGCGCGCCACCTGGCGCAGCCACGGTCACCTGCTGTTTTCCAACTGGCTCAACTATTACGTCTACCAGTTGACCAGCTACAAGGTGGAAGACATCGGCAAGGTGTTTACCTACCAGCAGCCCAAGGGATAGAGCCCATCAGTCCGCCCCGGCCAGCCGCCGTCCACGGGTATCGAGCCAGTGACGGTGGCAGGCCAGGGTGAAGGCCCGTGGCCGTCTGGCCCGGATGAGGGTCATGGCCTCCTGCTGGGGCAACCCCTGGGCCATCAGCAGCAGGGCGGCCGCCAGCCCGGTACGCCCGCTTCCTCCGTGGCAGTGAATGGCAAGGTGACGCCCCTCGCGCAGCAGGGCGAGCAGTCGGGGTTGCACCCCGGGCCAGGCCTGTTCGAAGGGGGCATCCGGTGCCTCGTCATCCGCAATGGGCAGATGGAACCAGCTCATGCCTCTGGCCTGCACCAGCTGCCCGAGAGAGAGGGGCCCGCACAGGGCCAGCTCCTCCACCGTCATCAGGGTCAGCACCCCGCCGGCACCGGCCAACTGCAACTGGGCAAGGGTGTCGGCCATGGGGACCTGCTGGCTGCCGGGGCAGGGGGTGAGCAGGAGCTGGCCGTCGAGCCGTGGAACGTCCAGGCTCCAGAAGGGATGGGCACTGAGCATGGGGTTCCTCGTGGTGGTCGGGATCAACGGGATGGGCATCCCGCGGGTGCGGCACAGCATAGAGGGGCCGGAGGCGATGTCAATCTGCGTTGTGTTCGGCCCGGTTTACGGGCAGAGTCTAAAAAAATCGAGCGATGCAAGGAGTAAAGATGAGAAACCTGGATCAACTGGACTTGGACATCCTGGCCCATCTGTTTCGCGATGCGGGCATGACCAACAAGGATTTGGCGGCCCTGGTCGGGGTGGCGCCGTCCACCTGTCTGGAGCGGGTGCGCAAGCTGCAGCAGGATGGCGTGCTCAAGGGGGCGCACTGCGAGGTGGATTACCAGGCCCTGGGCGGACACATCCAGGCCATGGTCTCCCTGCAACTGGCCCGTCACAGCCGCCAGATCATCGATGCGTTTCGCGACGCCATCCTGGCCCTGCCCGAGGTGATCAGCCTGTTCCACATGGGCGGCAAGGATGATTTCCTGGTGCACCTGTGCGTCTCCGATACCGAACACCTGCGCAATTTCGTCTTCGATCACTTCACCTCCCGGGAAGAGGTGGTGCACCTCGAGACCTCCCTGGTGTTCGAGCACAGGTTCAGCCGCTCGCTTCCCTGCTTCCCCCACCCCTGACGGGGCTAGCCGCAAGAAAAAACCGCCCGAGGGCGGTTTTTTTGTGGGCGATTCCTCAGTTGAGAGCCAGCCGGCTGTCCTGCGCCGTCCGGTAGAGCCCCTGCTGATAGGCCAGGCTGCCCCACAGGACCAGCCCCAGGGCGGTATCCTTCATGGTGTCCGGCTGCTGCGCCGGGGTGAGCGTTTCGGTCGCATCCTCGTAGATGAAGCCTTCCGGCGCCCGCTCGGGCTGCTGGATCACCACATCCCTGCCACGCATCAGGGCGAAGTTCTTGTCGTACTGCATGATGGCGCGTCCAGGCCAGTCGGCGGGCATGCGGGTGAGATCCTTGCCCAGCATGGGGTAGTCGGCACTGATGCCCATGAGGGAGAGCAGGGTCGGGGCCATGTCGATCTGGCTGACGATGCGGGGGTCCTTTCTCGGTGCTATGCCGTCCCCCAGGATGACCCCCGGGATGTGGAAGCGGGGGATGGGCACCAGGCTGGCTCCCCCGACCCGGCTGTCGTGATCGGCGATGACCAGGAACAGGGTGTCCTTCCAGTAGTCCGATGCCCTGGCCTTCTTGAAGAACTCGCCGACGGCGTAGTCCGCGTACTTGGCGGCGTTGTTGCGGGTCTGCTTGGGCTGCTCGTACAGGGCGATGCGGTTGTCGGGGAACTCGAAGGGATCGTGGTTGCTGGAGCTGAACACCAGGCTGAAGAAGGGTTTACCCTCCTTGTGCAGCGCCACGAAGGTCTCGTTGGCCTTGGCCATCAGATCTTCATCCGAGGCGCCCCAGGATCCCTCGAACACCGGGTTCTTGAAGTCCTTCTGCTCGACGATGGTGGTGAAGCCATTGCCGAGGAAGAAGCTGCGCATGTTGTCGAAGTGGCTCTCGCCGCCATAGATGAAGCTGGTGTCATAGCCTCGCTGCTTGAGCAGGTCGGCGATGGTGAAGAAGTTGGTCTGGCTCTTGCCGAGCTTGACCACGGCCTGGGCCGGGGTCGGCGTGAAGCCGGTGAGCACCGCCTCGATGCCGCGTACCGAACGGGTACCGGTGGCGTAGAGCTGCTCGAACGCCCAACCCTCTTTCGACAAGGCATCAATGTTCGGGGTGAGCGGCAGGCCGCCGAGGGAGCCGACGAACTGGGCCCCTAGGCTCTCCTGCAGCAGGATCACCAGGTTTTTGGGCTTGCCCTGGTAGCTGGCCGTGTTGAAAGTCTGGCTCGGCAGATCGGCAGAGGTGAAATCGCCGAGAGGACGACCGCTCTCCTCGCGGACTATGTCGAGTACCTGATGGTCAGCCATCTTGCCGTAAAACTGGCTGGCGTCCTCCTCGGCCCCCATCTGCTTGATGGCAAAGAAGAGGGAGTAGGCGGAGTTGACGGTGAGGGCGTTGACCAGGGGATCGTCGGCAAAGGCCACCATGGCCGGATTCAGGGCGCGATGGCCGAGACTGGAGCGGGCGCCGAGGAAGCCGACGGCGAGGATCAGCAGGGCGAAGGCGGGGCGCCAGTACCAGCGGGGAAAGCTTAGGTCACGCACCAGGCGGCCGCTCAGCCACCAGCCACCGCCCAGCACGGCGCCGCTGAAGATCACGGCCAGCAGCAGCTCGCCCTTGCGGCCAGCCCACAGCATGGAGAGCACCTCCTTCGGATAGATGAGGTACTCCACATAGAGACGGTTGGGGCGCACCCCGTATTCGGTGACGAAGGCGGGAGTTGAGATCTCGAGAAAGAGCATCAGCCAGAGCCCCAGGGTGAGCCAGATCCGGATAAGCTGCATCCAGAGCCGCCCCGGCGCGTGGGGTCCGGCCAGCAACTGGGTCAAGACGGCGGGTACGCCCCAGACCCAGCAGAGGGTGGCGACGTCGACCCGAATGCCTTGCAGCAGCATCTCCTGCCAGCCAGAGACGGCATCCACCCGTTCCAGTTGCCAGAGCCCCAGGCCAAGGCGGCTGACGGTCAGGGAGATGAGCGCGATCAATGCAAAGACGGCGATGGGCCAAACCGGTCCCAGCCATTGTCTGATGGTGGTCATATTGTTCCTGCAAACCTGTTTGCGCCCAGTCCCCGGACGCATTGTTGTTATGGTGCAGGAGTATGACAGTGGCGCCTGGCAAAGGTTGCATGGGGGGGAGGTATAAATGGAGAAGCTGGCACGTTTTATGATTTTTTTGTGACGGGATGCAGGGTTCGAAGAGAGCATAAAACGCTGGGGAAACTGTGATCCTGCTGGCACATCAAGACAATGGTCGTGCCTATAATGGCGCCGGATTTCTCAATCGGAGCCGAAGGGATGCCGGTCTTCATCGATGTGGAATATATGCAGGGCTGGTCTCTGTTCGTGGTGCTCTCCGACGGCACCACAGGCGTGCTGGATCTCACCCCCTGGCGCGGCCAGCCGCTGTTTGCGGCCATGGAGACCGAGCGTCGCTTCGCCCGTGTCTTCATCGATGATCGCCATCAACTGGCGTGGCCCTCGGGCTTCACCCTGGCGGCCCACGAGGTCTACCACCTGATCCTGCCCATCGACGAGCGCGCCGCCTTCCCCGATCGCAACATGCATCGCTTCTGACATGCTAACTCGTTGAGTCAGGTAACGTTTTCAGTCACAGACCCGCGTCGGTCAGGTCGTTATTATGACCCCAGTGCGGCGCTTTGGGCGCCCATCCACCACAGCGGGAACATAACAATGAAACAAGGAACGTTGCGTCGTGGCGGCCTCATCGGGGCCGCCCTGTTACTGACGGCTTGCGGCAGCGGGGGAGGCGGTGGCAGCAGTGACCCCCAGCCCCCGGTGGTCAATCCGCCCCCCGCGTCGGCCAGCCGCGCCTGCTACGGCAATGATCAGCCAGCCTGCAACCTGCGCACCTACCAGGTGATGGTGGAGTCCTTCGTCGACGGCGATGGCAGCGCCAACTACGGCGTCGGTTACGGCCCCTCCCGGCACAACGGCGATCTGCAGGGGATCATCGACAGCCTCGACCACATCAAGAGCCTCAACGTCAACGCCATCTGGCTCACGCCGGTGTTTGACTCCTGCGCCGGCCAGGCCGGGGACGACCGGCTGGATGCCACCGGCTACTTCGCCTGTGACTTCTTCAACGTGGATCCCAACTTCGGCAGCAACGCCCAGCTTAAAAAACTGGTGGACGGGGCGCACCAGCGCGGGCTCTATGTCTTCCTCGACGGGGTGTTCGGCCACGTCAACAAGGTGGGGGTGAGCAAGCCTTCACCAGAGGGGCGGCTGCCAGCCCTCAAGAGCGGCGGCGCAGGCTACCCGGGTCAGCTGGTGGATTACGGCCAGCCCGAGAGTCTGGCCTACTTCAAGGAGGTGGCCCGTTACTGGGTCGAGCAGTACGGCATCGACGGCTGGCGCCTCGATCAGGCTTATCAGTTGGGGCTGGATGACTGGCGCGCCATTCGCAGCGAGGTGGCCCAGGCCAGCGCGGCGCGCAAGGCCGCCGGCCAGCAGTGGGGCACCCTCGGCTACATGGTGGGGGAAGTGTGGAAGGGCGCCGACGAGATCCGCGCCCAGGCCTATGGCCCGAGCGACAACCCGGCGCTCTCTTCGGCGTTCGACTTCCCCCTGCGCTACGGCCTGGTACAGGCGCTGGCGGTGGAAGAGTCCGGCAAGGGCGGGCAGGGGGCCAGCGTGCTCGACGCCAGCTGGAACAAGGTGGAGAACTACCCGGACCATGCCATGCCCAACCTGATGCTGGGCAACCACGATCTGGTGCGCTTCGGCGATCTGCTGGAGCGGGGCAACTTCAATGGGGCGGACTACTGGCAGCGCCACAAGGCGGCCTTCAGCTTCATGGCCGCCCGCTCCGGTCCCATTACCTTCTACTATGGCGAGGAGTTTGGCGACGAGGTGCCTGGCTTTGCCAGTCAGGTGGGGGGCGACTGTGCGGCCCAGGGGCTCTGCGATGATCACGTGGCCCGCAGCGATGGCAAGGTCCCCGGTGTCACCGGCTTCGTGCCGAGCAGCGAGCAGGCCGAGCTCAAGCAGTGGCTGAGCGCTCTGCTGGCCCTGCGCGCCGCCCACCCCGCCCTCTATCAGGGGGAGCGGGTCAAGCTGGTGGCCGAGGGGAGCGTCTATGGCGACATCAAGCAGACGGCGGGCGAGCAAGTAGTCTACCTGCTCAATGTCTCCACCACGCCTCAGAGCTACGCCGTGCCGGTCGGCAAGCTGCGCAGCGGCAGCGCCCTGGTGGATCTGCAGAGCGGCGAGAACCTGGCCATCGGTGGCAGCAGCGTGACGGTGGACTTGCCGCCCCTCACCGGCCGCTTCCTGCTGGTGCGCTGAGGGAGGCAGACAACAGAAAGGGCTCCATAGTGGAGCCCTTTTTCATGGTGGCGGCTTACTTCTCGATGCCGCTGCCCAGATCGTCCCGGCGGGAAGAGACCGAGGGCTCGGCCCCGTGGCGCCAGTGTTCCAGCCGATTGTGCACCCCGCGGCGCAGGCTCTTGAAGCTGGCTTCCAAGTAGTCCACCCCCACCAGGATGGAGAGGGTGACGCCGGTGAGCAGCAGCGCCTGATGCAGCATGTCCATGCCGATGAGGGCGCCGAGGGCGGCCAGCATCCAGATGGCGGCGGCGGAGGTCACCCCCAGCACCTGACCATCCCGGGTCATCATGACCCCGGCCCCGAGAAAGCCGACCCCGGTGATGAGCTGACCCAGCACCCGCGCCTGATCGGCGCCCTGAGGACTGACGGCGGCGCCGATGGCGAGAAAACAGTAGGTGCCGAGCACGATGAGGGAAGAGGTGCGGATCCCCACCGGCTTGCCGCGAAGCTGCCGCTCCAGCCCCACCAGGGTGCCACACACCAGACAGACCAGGATGTTCTCCCAGCCAAGGGGCGCGATGTCCCACCACTGCATTGTCATCATATCCACCTCTGCTCGCGATGCTTGTTATCCTGTCGCGCTCTGCCCCCGGTTCTCCAGCCGCTGGCGGAAGGCCCGGGCGAGGCGCTCGTAGAGGTCCTTTGCCTCCCTGTCTTCAATATCGCCACGTATCCAGGGGTTGTCGATGATTTCCAGCAACACGCAGCCCTGGCCCTGCTGGCGCAGATCCACCCCGAACAGGCCGTTGCCGAGCTGGTGCACGGCGCGGCGGGCGGTTTGCAGCACCCGCTCCGGCACTTCGCTGAGGGGCAGCGCCTCGATGCGGCTCATGTCGAGGGGGTGTTTGCGGCGACGGATGCGGTTGCCGGGTTCGGGTCGGTAACGGCGGCAGGCGAACAGCGGCGAGCCGTCGAGAAAGCCGATGCGCCAGTCGAACTCGGCAGGGATCCGGCTCTGGACCAGCAGCAGGGCGGAGCGGGCCAGCCCCTCGTCCAGCAGGCGGGCGAGCTGGATGTCATCGCTGGCCATGGCGAGGTCGCGCCCCTGGGCGCCGTCGGGGATCTTCACCATCAGCGGCAGACCGAGGCGCTGCACCAGTTCGTCCACATGCTGGCGGCCGCGGCGGGTCACGACGGTGGTGGGGGGCATGGGCACGCCGCTGCGCACCATCAGCTCGTAGAGATAGAGCTTGTTGCTGCAGGCGAGGATGGCACGGGAGCTGTCGATGACCGGCATCTTGAGCTGCTCGGCACGGCGGGCAAACTCGAAGGTGTAGTGGCCGACCGCGGTCTCGGCGCGCAGCCAGAGGGTGTCGAACTCCGGCAACCGCTCGATGGCCGAGGGAGGCAGGATCTCGGCCTGGATCCCCTGGGCAGCGGCCGCCTTGATGAAACGCTCCAGCGCCAGGGCATCGCTGCTGGCGCGGCCGTCGTTGGGGTCGACCAGGATGGCGAGCTGGTAGCGTGGCGCCGTCTGCTCCTCGTCCCCCGTGCCCACCAGCGCCTGGGCGTGCTGCACCATCAGCGCCTTCTCGCTCGGGCTCAGCGCCAGCGGTGACAGGCTCTCCTGCTGGCGCACCGACCAGCCGTGGCGACCGCGCTTGAGGGTCAGCTCCTGCAGCGGCAACTGGCTCAGGCCGTAGTAATAGCGGGCGAGCCCCGCCAGCTCGCTCTGTTCGCACTGGCCGAAGATGGCGCGCACCCGGATCCTGTCTTCGCTCTGCTGGGCCAGCCAGCCCTGCAATTTGCGCCACAGCTTGGCGGGAGGCTGCTGGGGTTGCAGCCTGCTGATGGCCTGCAATCCCGGCAGGCAGTGGTGGCCGCGGGCCTGGGCCAGCAGGGAGCAGTAATAACCGGCCCCCAGGTGTTCCAGGCTGCGGCAGAGGTTGATGATGCGCGGACGCCCCCCTGTGGTGGGCAGACCGTGTTGCAGGTAGGTGCGGGCGGTCAGCAGATAGTCGGCATGGCAGGGCCAGTCGCCCGGCTCCTCGACGATGACATAGGTACTCATATTTTCAGGCTCCACAGAAAGGACTGCCAGAAACGGCAGGATCCCCAGTGGGCTTCGATGCACCGACAAGCACGACAATGGCGCGAGGGGAAACAAGAGGTTACAGTGCCTAATATTCTGCCTTGGTAACTTGTGATACAAGTCGCATTTCTGGTGCTGAGGATAAATAACCGAACAAGGACTCCCCGTGTTGACCGTGCGCGCCGCCCGAGCCGATGATTTGGGCGCCATCGTGAAGCTGGAACGCTACTGTTTTCCCCCCGAGGTCGCCTTCGGCCGCAGCCGCTGGCACTATCTGCTCAATCAGGCCAAGGGGCGCACCCTGCTGCTGCAAGACGAGAAGGCGCAGGTGATGGGCTATTTGAGCGTGCTGGAGCACAAAGGCTGGGATCGTCTCATCATCCAGACCCTCGCCATCCGCTGGACCGTCCGCCGTCAGGGGTGGGCACGCCGCCTGCTGGAGCAGGTGATCCGGGAAGGGCGCGAGGCCGGCTGGGGGGCGATTCGCCTCGAGGTCGCCGACGCCAACCCAGAAGCCAGGACCCTCTATCAGGGGCTGGGGTTTCGCCCCGGGGTACGGCTGCCCGATTATTACGGGCCCGGCCAGCATGCCCACCGCCTGGTGCTGGCGCTGGGGGATGAGCGGCAGGAGCCATCATGAGTTGCGAGGATTGCCTGGCCACGGCCATCAGGGCCAAGCTCGGGCGCTGCCCGGTCTGTGCCGCCCAGACCTTTCTCATCGGGGTCGTCGGCTGGTTGGTCTGGTGGTGGTGCGGCGCCGATACCTCGGTCAACGCCCTGACCGGCCTGCTGTTTGCGCTGGGGGGCTCGGGTCTCTTCCTGCTGCATCTGGCGGTGTTCGCATGGCGAAAGCTGGGCAAACGCGACATATAACGTGCTGATTTTTCAAGAAGACAAATAACAATGGAGGTTCACATGATTGCAATGGTAACGGGCGCCTCGTCCGGCTTTGGCGAGGCCATCAGCCGCCTGCTGGTGAGCGCAGGCCACCGGGTCATCGGCACCGGGCGCCGCGCCGAACGGCTGGCCGCCCTGTCCGAGGATCTGGGCGAGCAGTTCCTGCCCCTGGTGTTCGACGTCCAGGACAAGGCTGCCACCCGCGCCGCCATCGAGGGGCTGCCGACCGAATGGCAACAGGTGGACCTGCTGGTCAACAACGCCGGCCTGGCACTGGGGCTGGAGCCTGCCCACAAGGCAGACCTTGAGGACTGGGAGCAGATGATCGCCACCAACATCAGCGGCCTGACCCTGATCACCCGGTTGCTGCTGCCGGGCATGGTGGCGCGCAACTGCGGCCACGTCATCAATATCGGCTCCATCGCAGGGACCTATCCCTATCCGGGCGGCAACGTCTACGGCGCGACCAAGGCGTTCGTGAAGCAGTTCAGCCTCAACCTGCGTGCGGATCTGGCGGGCACGGCGGTGCGTGTCACCAACGTGGAGCCCGGCCTGTGTGGCGGCACCGAGTTCTCCAACGTGCGCTTCCACGGCGACGACGCCAAGGCGGCCACCGTCTATCAGGGGGTGCAGGCCATCCTGCCGGAAGACATCGCCAATACCGTACTCTGGATCAGCGAGCAGCCTGCCCACGTCAACATCAACAGCATCGAGATCATGCCGGTGGCCCAGACCTTCGGTCCGCTCCACATCAGCCGTCGCTGATGTCATGACGAGCCGACTTCTGTCCACAAGAGGCGCCTTCGGGCGCCTTTTTTTGATGGGTCTGGTCGCACTCGTCATGGAGTGCAGAAGGAGGCGTGTTGCAACCCCGTGCTGAAACGTCGAAAGAGGGGGTACTCAAGTTGGCCTGCATTTTGCTGTCTCCGGCCCATGGCGGGGAAACCATCCCCGGAGCCGGCGAGGCCGGCAGTGAGCGTGGAGCCTTCATGGATATCAAACCCTATGGTCATCAACTCGCCCAGAGCGCGTCCCAGAACCGAGCCCTGGCGACCCTCAGCGACAGCGATGACAAGCAGAGCGGCTGGTCTCAGCAGGTCAGCCTCTCCAGTCAGGTGCTGACCGGCAAGGCGCAGCAGGCACTGACCTACGAGCATCTGGCCAGGAACGGCAAGAACACAGTCCTGACCGGTGGCGTCAAGGATGCGCGGGTGCAGCAGATGGTGGACAAGGCCCTGGGCTTTGATCGCAAAAAATTTGACGATCTCGAGCGTCAGCTCAAGGGGATAGCGGATGACAAGACGCTCTCTGCCGAGGAGCGCGAAACGCAGAGCAAGGACCTGGCCGCGCAGCGCGATGCCATGCTCAAGGAGGCCATGGATCGCCTCACCGGCAAATCCGCCTCCCAGGTATGACGTGATTCAAACGGAAATCTTTGGGCGTTAAAGGCAAGGGGTTGCCCCCTTGCCACGCAGGGCGGGAGCACACTTTGTTGATATTTTAACCAAAGAATAACTGAGCCCGATAGTCGTCATTCCAGCCGGCTCTTTTTAGCTTGTTTCTCTGACTTCGAGCACCACAATTGCTCTGTTTTACGATATTCAATACGAACCGCCGG